>JBOGSL010000138.1:0-5216 GCA_050695395.1 Chloroflexota bacterium
GCATATGTGTACCTCGATTCCTACCAGCCGCGGTATCGCTTTTACACCTGGTTTTCCACGATCGTCCGAAACGTGGCATTGTCGTACCTCCGCGCTCGCGACTGGCTTGTCCAACCACTCTCGGACGAGATGCTCGTTCCCTCCCGAACTCTCGTGGAGGAATCACCCGAGTTGGCGGCGTTGTCCGCGAGCCGAGCAGATGCGGTTCGGGCGGCGGTGGAGGTTCTGCCGGACCGGTATCGACGTGTTCTCATCCTTCGGTACTGGCATGACCTTAGTTACATCGAAATCGCCGGTATCACGGAGCAATCACTCAGCGCGGTGAAGACACAGCTTCACCGCGCCAAGGCGTTGCTGGGAGACGGGCTACGTGGGCCGGAGCTGGGTCTGTCCCTGGACTGAGCCATGATCCAAAAGCTCGACCCTCCGGAGATCCACGACAACCCCAACCTGACGTCCGACTTCACGGGCCGTCTCGAGCGTTCCCTTCCCAAGGCCGACAGGCGTCGTAGCAGGCGCCTGTGGTTGCAGCGCATCCAGCTGGCCCTCCCCGCCCTCTTCCTAGTGGGTCCAATCGTCTGGTGGCGCATCACCGCCCGCGGGCCCGACGGCGCTCTGGCCGCGGTCCACGCCCTGGCCGGGCTGACGTTCCTCCTCGACGTGGCTGTCCACGTTGACGCGGCCGTGTTGACCTACCTTGGCCTCCAGTTGCTGCCCTCGGTGGTCGGGCTGTTGCTTCTCGCTCTCATTACCGGCTGGTTACTGTTTGCCCGCGAGGATCCACGATGACGCGACGTCGACTACTCCTCGGTGGCTGGATCGTGGTCCTCGCGCTGAGCTCGCTTCTGCCGCTCTCCGCCATTTTTCACGGCTTGGTGCGAATGGGCGGGCAGGCGTACGTCGCCGCGGGACCGATCGAGCGCCCCATCATCGCTCTTCACGACGACATCCAGGCGACTCGAGGCACTCGAAACGTGCTGATATCGGTGCTCGGCAACGTTGAGCTCGGCGGCTCTTCTACCGGAGACGTAATCGACCTTGGCGGGCGCGTCTATCTTCGCCCCGGAACTCAGGTAAATGGCGACGTGCTCACTATCTTGGGGAGCACATATCGAGGGCCCGGGGTGGCGATAAACGGCCGCCTTGGAGGCTCGGTCCACCAATGGTCCGGAACCTCCCCGGTGCCGCAGCGAGCGAATTTGGGCTCCGCCTTCGCCGAGAGCGTTCACCTCGGACTCGCCGCAGGTCTGGCACTTCTGCTGATCGGCATCTTGCTTACCATCGTCTTCCCGTGGCAGGTGGTGTTGATCTCCAGCACCTTGCGTACGTCGCCGCTGAAGAGCTTCTTCGCCGGTCTTATGGCGCTTCTCACTTTCGCCTTCCTGGTTGTGCCGCTCGGCCTGAGTCTGGCTGGTCTTCCTTTTGCCTTACTCCTATCTGGAGCCGGTTCGCTAGCGTGGCTCTTCGGTATTACGTCGCTGGCGGTGGTTATCGGTAGGCTGGTGTCTCGGCGTCAAGTATCGCTTGTGTGGGCCGCCACGGCGGGGCTGGTCTTGATGGCAATCGGCCTTGCTGTACCGATGCTCGGCGCGCTTCTTGTAAGCGTAGGCGGTCTGATGGGAGCGGGCGCGCTCGCCGTGGCCCTCCTCTCTCGCTCCAGACCCGTATCGCCCGTCGCCTGAAACCTTTTTGCCACGGGCTTCGTATATCCATGTGGATCCAGGCGCCGGTGGGCGCGGAAGGAACGCGATGGAAGCACCCGTTGCCGGAAATATTGGATGCGTATCGCATCGAATTTTTATTCAGACCAGTCGCCCCAGAGACTTCATCGACATCACAAACGAAGTGGAGAGCGCAATTCGCGCGAGCGGAGTCCGAGACGGCATGGCGCTGATCTCTTCGCAGCATACGACTGCCGCTGTGATTGTCAATGAGCATGAACCCGAACTGCTGAAAGACCTGGATAGTCTTCTCACCAGGTTGGCTCCGAGCGATCATCCCTACGCTCACAATGCGGCGCCCTGCGGGCCCGGAGAAAATCCGAACGGCCACTCGCACTGTCAGGCCCTGTTGCTGTCGTCCAGCGCCACATTACCTATTAGCAACGGCGAACTTGGTCTCGGCCGCTATCAGCGCCTCTTTCTCGTCGAACTGGATAATGCCAGGCCGCGAACCGTGGTCCTGACGCTCTTAGGCCAGTAGCTCCTCGACGAACAGATCCACTGTTCCACCGCACGCCAGCCCGACTGTCCAGGCCATCTCATCGGTAATGCCGTAATGCAGCACCCGAGGCACGCCCGTCTCGAGCACCTGCATCGCTTCCTCGAAGACATCCGATTCCAGGCAACCGCCGCTTACCGAGCCCGCCATCTTTCCCGACGGCAGCATCGCCATCTTCGCTCCGACGGGCCGAGGCGTAGAGCCGGTGGTCCGAACCACGGTCGCGAGGGCGATGCGCTCGTCGCCGCCAACCCATTCGTCAAGGTCGGGCAAGATATCCTGCACGGTATGCTTCTCCTGGCTGTATCCTAACCCAGATGGACATCTTCCTGGGCACGCAAGGCTGGAGCTACAAAGACTGGGTCGGGCCTTTTTACCCGCCCAAGACCAAACCTGCGGACTACCTGCGCCGATACTCGGAAAGCTTTGATGCGGTCGAGCTCGACACCACGTTCTACGGGTCGCCGGCTCCCTCGCGCGTCGATGCCTGGAAGCAGGCAACGCCTGACAGCTTCCGCTTCGCGGCCAAGTTACCTCGATCGATTACGCACGACCGGCGCCTGATCCAGGCCGGCGCCGAGGTCGATGAATTCACGGCGGTAATGCAAAGGCTGGGCCGCAAACTCGGTCCCCTCCTGATCCAGCTGCCGCCGGACTTTCGTTGGGACGAGCGACCCTCACTGGAGCAGTTCCTCCCCAGCCTTCCCACCGGCCTCAGATTCGCCGCCGAGTTCCGGCATCGATCCTGGCTCCGGCCGGAGACCTTCGAAATGCTGGCCGAGCACAACGTCGCCTGGACCAACATCGATCTCGTTTACATGCCCAAACGGGTCGAGCTCACCGCCGACTTCAGCTACTTTCGCTTTCTGGGCGATCATCGCGCCATCAGCTACCTCGGTGAAACTCAGGTCGACCGCACCGGCGCTCTTGACACATGGGCCGAGACGATCAAAGAAGTTGGGCAGCGAGTGAAGACTATTTACGGCTTTGCCAATAACCATTACTCCGGGCACTCGCCCAACGATGTCCGTTACCTGCGCCGTCGGCTGGCTATAGGGTCGCGCCGGCATGCGGAACAAGGCACGCTGATATGACTCCGATGTACACAATCATGGAGTCGCCCCATCGCTGGCTCATCCTGGCCGGCCTCAGTCTTGGAACCGCGATTCTGTTCGGCATGGCATTCATCGCCTGGCTGGTCCCGATCATCCTCGTCCGCGTATGGCTTCTGGCGGGGATCGCCGCCACGCTGTACTTCCTTGTCCGCGCCCTCCTGGAGTGGAAGTTGAACGTCGAGGATGAGCTGGACCGGCTATCCGAGAAGCACGAGGCCTAGTTCTCGACGACTTTCAGCGTCGTGGCTTCGCTCGCCAGAACATCTGCCTACTCCAGGACACGCACGGTCGCCTCGCCTAATGCTCTTCCGCCGGCGAGGGCAGCCCGAAACCAAGCTCAGTTTCGCCAGACGCCGGCTCTCCCGGCTCCTGCACGTCGCTCCGCATGCCGCCGCTGACCGGCCGTCGTCGCGGCTCATCGCCGGTCGCCATTCGGTCCGCCTCCTCCAGCACATGCCACACCGAAGCAGCACTCGTCTGTTTGTCGGCTGCAATCTCTTGGACATCTCGGCCGGCAAGGGCCCCGCTCACGATTTCCGCTTCGGTCTCAGGCAACTCCCTCGGAAGGTCGGGATCGGACCGGAGCGACGATCTCAATCGCGACAGACGCTGTTCTTCACTCATTGCGGCATTCTCGACCTCTGTCTGCACAGCGCGTGCCGCGTCCGCGAAAGGTCAAGGTAAGATAGAGTATCAGGCGCAACCGCGCCCCATCCTAGAGAGTGATATATGGCAAATCGAGTTCAGCTCAAAGCCGAGGGACGCACCGTTCTCGGCAAGAAAGTGAATCGTCTCCGTCGCGAAGGAATCCTACCGGCGACGGTGTATGGCCAGCACCTTGAACCCAAGTCAATCCAAATCCAGGCGCACGAGCTGCGTGAGGTACTGCACCACGCCGGAACGACGCAGCTCATCGATCTGGTGATCGATGGTGAGGTCGCGCGGCCGGTTGTGATTCGCCAGATGGGCAGAGACGTCCGGCGCAACGTCGTCAGTCACGTGGAATTCTTCCAGCCCGATCTTCTCGTCAAGCTCACCACCCACGTTCCCTTGTCTTTCACGGGAGAGTCGCCGGCGGTCAAGGCGGGAGGGGTTTTCCTATCGATGATCGACCACGTCGATGTGGAAAGTCTCCCGCAGAACGTGCCCGAGGCAATAGAGGTCGATATCAGCGCGATCGAGGAAGTAAACGGCACGCTACACGTAAGCGATCTCACTGTGCCCGAGAACGTCTCGTTGTTGACGGCGCCCGATGAGGTCGTGGCTAAGGTGAACGCGCCGTCGGTGGCGGCAGAGCCCGTTGAAGAGGCTGCAGTGGCGGCCGAAGCGCCGGCAGAGCAGCCCGAAGGCGAAGCTGCGCCCGACGCCGCCCTGCATGGCCAGCCAGATCCACGTCATGGCGAGCGGCTCGAGCAGGCGCGCGTTCACGAGCGGCCCGGCATCGATCGGCTCGAAGCCGAGGTCACGCGCCAGGTACTCGGCCTTCACCTTCGCGTCGAAGTCGTCGCTCGCGTAGAGCATGGACGCCGCCCTCTCGCCGAAGCGCGGGTTCTCCATGACGTCGTAGCCGACGGTGTTGAAGACCTTCACCACGCGCGCTCCCGGCGCCCAGAGCGCGACCTTCTCGCCCGCCGACGTCGTGAACCCGAGCGCCAGCGAGAGGTGCCCGTCCTTCATGACGAGCGGGTTCGTGCAGTCGAAGAGGATCTTGCCGACCATGGGACCCGCGGCCGCGAGCGCCGCCGGGACCGCCTCCCAGGGCGTCGCGAGCACGACGACCTCGCCCGCCTCCGCCGCCTCGGCGACGGTCGCCATGCGCGCCGCGCCGTCCGTCCGCGCGAGCAGCGCGCCGTGCTTGGGCGCATCGGGCTGCGTCACGCC
>JBOGSL010000139.1:0-4323 GCA_050695395.1 Chloroflexota bacterium
GGTGGAAGGAGCGAACGACTTCGCCATGATGGCCGAGATGCTGGGCCGTCGCTTTAAGCGGCTGGACGGCGAATCGAGCGACGAGAGTTTTGCGGCACGACCCGACCTGATCATCATCGACGGGGGCAAGGGCCAGCTGCAGGCGGCGCGAGAGGCGCTGCACGAGTTGGGTCGCGACGACTTGACGGTGGTGAGCCTCGCCAAGCGGCTCGAGGAGATCTTCGTACCCGGTCGCCCCGAATCCGTCCTGTTGCCGCGCACTTCCCAGGCTCTGTACCTGGTCCAGCGCGTCCGTGACGAAGCCCACCGCTTCGCCACCTCCTATCACCGCAACGTCCGGCAAAAGACGGCGGTAACCTCCCAGATCGACACGGTACCCGGCGTCGGTCCGGCCAGGCGCAAGGCGCTGATAAAAGCCTTCGGCTCGGTACGGGGCGTCAAGGCCGCCAGCCTCGAAGAGATCGCAGCGCTGCCGGGAATGTCCGAGAAGCTAGCAGCGACGGTTAAGGAACACCTGGGGGCTTGACCGCAAGCCCGATGCCAAAGCGCCGGGCGGTCGGAGGTCTATTTACCTCTGGGCACAACTCAGTCCGCCGGCTGTCCCGCCCGGCTCGACGTACCGCACCAGATCGACGACCAGACCTACTCGACCGTCGGCAGCCTGTTGGAAAACATCGGCGACCAGACCTGGGATCACGACTGAGGTCAGCATTGACCACAGGCCGCGGCGCTCGATAAACTTTAGCGATGCGGGCGGCTAGCTCAATTGGCAGAGCAACGGACTCTTAATCCGTACGTTCGGGGTTCGATTCCCCGGCCGCTCACCACATGAATCACGCTGGTTCCGAAGTCGGGCCGGCAAATCATCGTTTGTGGGGAGAGAGACATGAGGCTCAGCGAAGGCCTGGCGCTGCGAGCCGACACGCAAAAGCGAATCCAGCAGCTTGGAACCCGGGTCGCGGCAAGCGCGCTCGTCCAGGAGGGTGAAGCGCCTCCGGAGGATCCGCAGGTGCTGCTTGCCGAGATGGAGGCAGCCCTCGTGACGCTCGGCAATCTCATGTTTCGCATCAACCGTACGAACCTCCAGGCGACGCTGCCTTCCGGCATGACGCTCACCCAGGCCCTCGCGCGGCGAGACGTCCTTCAGCAGCACCATAAGCTGCTCAGTGCCATTGGCGATGCGGCTGTCCCCAAGCAGGCCCGCTACAGCCGGAGCGAGATCCGGATGATCCCGACAGTGGACGTGGCCGACATTCGCCACCGCGCGGATCGCATCGCTCGCGAAGCACGCGAGCTGGACAGCGCGGTACAGGAGGTCAACTGGACTGTCGATCTGGCGGAATAGGCACCAGGAACGCAGAAAGTCGGTAGCCAAGAAGACGGGCGGCGAACACGAGGCGGCAACTGCCGAAGTTGCGCGGTAAGCGCACGGGAGCGCCGGGGTTCGACTCCCCATAGCATTGTGAGAGCCCGTCAAGCTTACGCGAGCACAATGCATCAAGCATCGTAAACACCGGTGTGTTGAGCCAGTCTTCTCGGTGAGGGTGGGAACGGGGAAGATTTCTGATCTGGCGCTAAACGTTGCTTGACGATCGCACAAGGGGCAGTTCCATCACGGCGGGCGGCGATGGGGAGATCCGCGCGCCTAAGCGTGCCGTGGAGCGAGCGCAGGACGTTCCCAGGCTCCAGTGGATTGCCGTTCCGGGTGCAGAAGACGAGGACATTCTCATCCCATTCCCGCTCGGCTGCCGCCACTGCAACTTCTGCCGGGCCTTCTCCGACTATGCCCCGGAGGATACCTGGCGTTGACTTCCCGGCCTGGACTGGGTTCCTGTGGGGAGTCCAACAACGAGGCTACAGACGGCTCATGAGCGCGCTGTATCGGTAGTGAAGGCGGGGGCGCCAGACGCTTTTGGACGCTTCTCCGGCATGGTGGAGGGGATACACGGCCATGTTCGCAAGAAAGTGCTCGTCTTTGCGGCCCCGTTCACTAGCGGCCCGCTGGCGAACTGCCCTACTCAGACATCGTAAATCGGAAGGTCCAGAGAAAGCCGGCATTCCCCTGCCCTGACTTCACAACGAGTGTCCAAGTCCCCCGCTTGTTCTCCAAATACGCGGAAGAGACATACGTGCGGGTGCCCGCGGTCGGCTTCCCCTCGGGGTCGCTCCCGGACGACGAAAGAGGGTAACGGCTGCCGTCAACCAGGAGGAAAGCCGTGTCATGCACCCCGCCGCCCTTCAGGGTGACTCGTGTTCCGAGACGGGTTGCCGCCACACGCTCCAGCGTCACCGCCACTCCCTTTCCCACGGCCGTTTGGTCCACATAAGTGACGCGTCCCGATGTCACCGGTACGCGAAAGACGAAGTGAAACTTTCCGCGTACGGCGACGGTGTGCACTTTGTGCCCGTCTACATCCTTGACCGCCGTGATCTTTCCGGCATCGAATTCAAGGGTGACTCGCTTCGCCTTTTCGAATCCCTGCGGCGACGTATACCTGAGCACCTGCCCGTACCTACCTCCCTGGACTCCGGTCCCGTAGAGACCGCCTACCACGCTTAGCTGCACCCCGGGAGGACTGGTCAGAGTAGGTAAGCTCCCCGACTTGTCTCCCCAGACCATAAAGGTGTTGAACTTCTGTCGACGGGGACCACTAACGGTGTAGCCAACCACGACCTGGTTGACATCGACATAGACACGCTTCACGGTCAGCGTGAACCCATCGATGGTTTGGGAACGATTGATCACTGTTCCGAGGTTGTCTGTCACGATCCGCGCAGTTCCCGCATCCATATTGAAGGCTTGCTCGATGACCGGTATCACCGCGTAGCCCGCCCCGAGGAGAGCGAGGGCAGCAAGAGCCAAGGCCGGTACAATCCAGAATCGACGCCGAAGCCGGCCGGTCGCTGCCGTCTTTCTGCTATCTATCTGTGATGCCCGCTGCTGTATGGTTTCTCCGACCGAAAGCACGACTCGTGCGTCAGGCTGGTGCTCGGCCGAGAGCGCCGCGAGGCCCTGCATCAGCCGGCTTAAGTCGGGATCTACCCGGTCCCCCATCAAGTCCGCGTAGGGCTCCTCGGAGTATTCACGCTTGGGCACAGTAGCCCTCCTTCAGGGACTCCAGCAGGGTGACCATTCGTCGTTGGATGGTGGATTTGCTTGTCCCCACTACCCGAGCGATTTCGCCCAGGCTCAAATCGGCGTCGAAGCGTAGGGCAATCAATTCACGCTCGTCAGGGTTAAGTTGTCGAACAAGCCATCGGAGCCGCTCGATATCCTCCCGACGCAGTGTCTCCCTTTCGCAGTCCTCAGGCTGCAGCGGGTGGAGGCTGTCTGGCAAGGAGTCCCACCGTACCGTGACGTGACGGCGGCGGTAGGCGTCGCTGGAAACGTTGTGGGCAATGCGAAAGAGCCACGCTGCGAACGGCAGCCCTCGTTCCCGGTACCGAGGCAGGGCATCGAGAGCCTGGAGAAAGACGCGCTGAGTGAGATCGGCTGCATCCTCGTCGTTGTGCATGTGCCCACGCATGTAGCGATACACACGGCCCACATATCGCGTATAAAGCTCGCCAAACGCTTTGGCGTCCTCCTTCGCGGCCGCTATTAGAGCGAGCTCGCTCTCCGCGTGGTCCACTGCGGCTGCGGAAGCTCGGTGGATGTTAATCGCAACGTCATTCGGGTTTGCCACTCGCGCCCCTTGCATCAGCCGTTGGCTCCGGCCCGTCCACTAGTAATAACGCGTCAGCAGTCGCGTTGACCCAACGCGCCATCGTTCCAGCCCTTGGGTCAACCAACCCCTTGCCGCGTTGTTACGGACAGAAGGAATCAAGGAGGATGCCCATGGCGTGACGCTTGCCTCGCGCTCCTATGACTAAACCAGTAAATGGAGGTTCCGCCAATGATCCAACGTGTAGCACTCGGTGCCGCTCTTACTATCGTCCTGGCATTGGGCGGTCTTGCCACAGTGGGCGCAACTCCTCCGGGAGAAGCAGCGTCAATGTCGGTCGTCGTTCAGCCGCTCACGCGTCAACAGCAGGCCGCGATTGACGCGGGCGCAAGTCAGTCCCAGGCACCGCGTGTCAGACCGGCTACCTATAGCTACGGCACCGGTGATCCCCACCAACATTGCATAGCGCAGGTTGCGCCTCTGCAGGCCGGCCAGGCACCCCCGGCTGCCTCTAACTTCCAGTGTTTTGCTACCTTCTCTCAGGCCCTGGCCGCCGCCACGGGCGGCAAAGTCCAAACCGCTCCAGACTTCCGGCCGGACGACCTGACGCAGGCTATGCTATCCAGCCCGACCACCGACACCGTCCTTGGAGTAGATT
>JBOGSL010000140.1:0-11857 GCA_050695395.1 Chloroflexota bacterium
GGGTATCGCCATGGCGATACTCACGCGGCCTATTCGTCGCAGCGATGTCGTCCTCGGCAAGTGGCTAGGGCTGGTTGCGCTGATCGCCGTGTACGCCGCTATAGCAACCGGCCTTGAGTTCGTCATCTCGGGGTGGCTGCTGAACTACGTACCTCCCGACCCCGTGCTTGTGATCTTCTTCCTGGTGGCCGAGGCCGTGGTCGTTCTGACCCTCGCCCTTGCCTTCAGCACGCGTGTTCCGGGCATGACCGGCGGCATCGTATCCCTCGTGGTCTTCGGTATCGCCTGGATGGCCGGCATCGCGGGGGCGGTGGGCGCCGCCCTGCATAGCCATACGATCCAGAACGTAGGCACCATCATGAGCCTGGTGCTGCCCACGGATGGACTCTGGAGAGCAGCCATCTACCATCTCGAGCCGGTCGCCGTCATCGCGACCGAGTCGGGATCGCGGGAAGCGTCGGCAAATCCTTTCTTCGTCGCCCAACCGCCCACCGCAGCCTACCTTGCCTGGGCCGGGCTCTGGATCCTGGCGGCCCTCGTCGTCGGAGTGTGGAGCTTCAACCGCCGAGACCTTTAGGATTGTGCAAATTGTAGGCCGGGACCGGCCGAAGGTGCCGTCGTTCACCAGATATGACGACGCGCCCAGGAACTGCTTCGCGACTCCGCCGACGGGATGCTGCAGCGGGATCGGGCGGCTACGCGGCGCGTATGCTAGAGACTGGATGGCTGCTCTGTTTCTCGATCGCATCGCCTATCGAATCGCGGTGCTGGCACTCGGCGGGATCGGGGGGCTGGTTGCGGCGGTGGCCGTTATCATTGCGCTCTTTGCGGGAGGCGTTCATGGCGGCCTCGAACTGGCCGGCGTCGCGATCGTCGTGATGACCGTGGCGGATTTCGGCCTCGGCAAGCTGTTTCATTTCTGGACGTAATCGTCGTCCGACTGCTCAATCCGCTACTGCGGCCACGCTCTGTGCGCCCTCGGATTCGAGGACCTCGCTCCGGGCCTGAACCGGCGTCACTGGCTTGAGGAACAGACTCACAATGGCGCCGATGAGCAGAACGATGATGGGCACAGCCAGCGTCGGCTTCATCGCGGACAGATAAGCGTGGTAAAAGACCTGGTCGCCCAGCGTCGCGATGTGTCCCGCGACATTCGGAGGAAGATTGCTGGGGAGTTTGGCGCCGGTCTGGCCACGGCCCAGGCTAAACCCCCCCGCCGCGGCGTGTGAGAAGCCGGTCACGAAACTCTGACGGAAATGAGCCGGCAACTGTGTGGCGTAGCTCACCGCGTAGCTGTGAAGCTCTACGGCTAACCGGTTCTGCAGGATGGCTCCAACCACAGCGCTCCCGAAGGCGCCGCCTACCTGCCTCACCGTATTGATGACCCCGGACGCCGAACCCGCCTGGCGGGGCGAGATGTTGCGCATGGCGACGGTGACCATCGGAGCGAACGTCAGACCCATGCCGACGCCGCCGATGATCAGCGCCGGTGTGAACGTCAGGCCGGTGGAATGAAGCGATGCCAGCCAAATGACCAGGGCAAAACCCGTGGAGAACAAAATCAGCCCGACAAACAGCAGATACTTTGCGTTCAGCCGGTCGGACATGCGACCCGCGACGGGCGCCACGAACATCGAGGTCAGCGCCAGCGGCACGAGCGTCACTCCGGCGTCCTCGGCTGAAAGGTTCAAAACCGACTGCAGGAAGATGGTGAGCGGCAGAAACAGTCCCATCATCCCGAACGACACGATCGGAGAGACCACGTTGGCCACCGAGAAATTGCGATCCTTGAAGAGTGACAGGGGCAACAGAGGCTCTTCCTGGCGCATCTCCCAGAGGATGAACGCGACCAGCAGGATCGCGCTCAAGACGAAGAGCGCCGGGATGCTTATCAGGCTTATATGGAGCGAGCCAAGTGAGAACGAGGCGGCCGAGCTGAGCTGCCCCCAGTTGTAACGCTGCCCTTCGATCAGGGCAAAGACCAGCGAGAACAGACCGCCGGTGGCGAGCAGCACGCCCAGCACATCGAGCCGGTGCCGGTTATGCTGGCGAACCTCGGGCATCATCAAGAACGCGAGAATCACGGCGGCGATCCCTATCGGTACGTTGATGAAGAAGATGGCCCGCCAGCTCATCTGCGTGGTCAGGTAACCGCCCAGGGTCGGCCCTGCCACGGCGGCCAGACCGGCCACCCCCGACCAGAGCCCGAACGCGGGGCCGCGTTTCTCAGCCGGGAAGATCGAGGTGATGATAGCCAGGCTCTGGGGGGTGAGCAACGCGCCGCCTACCGCCTGGATGACTCGGAACAAAATAAGCTGGTCGGGGCTCTGGGCGAGGCCGCACGCGGCCGACGAAGCGGTAAAGAGGACCAGACCGCCAAGGAACAGACGCTTCGGGCCGAACATGTCGCCCATGCGGCCGGCGGTGATCAAAAGGATGGCGTAGATCAGGATGTAGCCATTGAGCACCCAGAGAATCTGATCCAGCGACGCGTGCAAGCCGTCGATCATGCTCGGAATAGCCACGTTGACGACCGTCGTGTCCAGCAGGATCATGAAGAAGCCCAGCGACAAGACCGTCAGGATCAGCCAGGGGCTGACTACTACCGGGGGCTTGCTGAGAGTCGGGGCTTTCGGCTCCATTTAATCGACCTCCGCCAGGTTGCTGAACTCCGCACTGAGCTGATCCGTCCAGGCATGCTCGCTCCGCCAGTACTCGTTGCGGTGGCTTATGACCGCCAGAATCTGTTGGCGGTGAGGCTCCGGGATCTCGGCGCCCTCGTGCGCGGCAATCGAGCGGCACTCGCTCTCCCCGTGGTGCAGGTTTTGCTCCACAAAACCTCGATAGTGCGTCACGATGGAGCGTCGCTCGTCCTCGCTGAGGAGACTAAACAGCGAAACCTTCAGCTGAAAAATCTGGTCATATTCCGCCAGGTGATGTTCTGTATCGAGCAACAACTCGTGCAACCGTTCGGTGCCCGCGGGGGTGATCTCGAACACCTTGCGCCGCTCGCCCTCGCACGCCGCGTGGATCAGGCCGTCGTGCTGCAGTCGAGCCAACAGTGGGTAGAGCGCCCCGCACTGCACTTTGCGAAAGGGCCCGATGATGTCCCCGATAATCTTCGCTATCATGTAGCCGTGCTGGGGGCGAAAGGCAAGCTCGCCGAGCACCATCAACTCGTACATGACCCACTATATCAAACAGATACATCAAGCTGATATATAGATGGAAGTCCACGAAAATCTGCTCGAGCTGATCGGCAACACTCCGCTCGTTCGGCTCAATCGCGTTAGCCGCCAGGTGAAGCCTCAGATTCTGGCAAAGGTCGAGTACTTCAATCCTGGAGGCAGCGTCAAGGATCGCATCGGCATCCGCATGATCGAGGACGCCGAGAAACGCGGGCTGCTTCGTCCGGGAGGAACGATCATCGAGCCGACCTCGGGCAACACCGGAGTGGGCCTGGCGATCGCGGCGGCGATCAAGGGCTATCACACCATCTTCGTCATGCCGGACAAGATGAGCGCCGAGAAGATCGCGCTGCTCAAGGCCTACGGAGGTGATGTCGTCATCACCCCGACCGCCGTGCCCCCGGAGTCGCCCGAGAGCTACTACCGCGTGGCCGATCGGCTCACCATGGAGACCCCCGGCGGTTTCCAGCCCAACCAGTACTACAACCAGGCCAATCCCGAAACGCATTATCTGACCACGGGTCCCGAGATTTGGCGCCAGACAGAGGGCAAGATAGACGCGTTTGTGGCCGGAGTCGGTACGGGCGGCACGATCTCCGGCACCGGCCAGTATCTAAAGGAACAGAATCCGGACGTGCTGATCGTGGGCGCCGATCCGGAAGGATCCATCCTCTCCGGAGGTGAGCTCCGCCCGTACAAGACCGAGGGCATCGGTGAGGACTTCTTCCCCGGCACCTTCAACCGAGAGATCGTGGACCGCTGGGTGCGAGTCAGCGATCGCGAGTCGTTCCGGCTGGCGCGGCGTATTACGAGGGAGGAGGGCCTCCTGGTCGGAGGCTCCGCGGGGACGGCTCTGGGCGCGGCCCTCGAAGTGGCCCAGGACATGGACGAGAGCAAGCTCATCGTCGTGCTCTTCCCCGATACGGGCCGCAACTATCTGAGCAAGGTATTCTCCGACCAATGGATGCAGGACAACGGCTTCCTCGAGCGCCTGCCCAGTACCCTCCGAGTAGGCGATCTCCTGGGCAAGCGTCCCGAGCAGCTTCCCGAGCTGGTAGCTGTCGATCCCGAGGAGCGAGTGGGCCGCGCCATCGACCGTCTTCAGGAATATGGCATCTCCCAGATGCCGGTGGCCCATTGGACCAACGGGCATCGCCTCACCGACATCGTGGGCAGCATTCAGGAGAAATCCCTTCTCGCTCGCGTCTTTCGGGAGCCGGATATGGTGGAGCGACCGGTCGCCGAGGTCATGGACGAGCCACTGGAGACGATCGACGTGCGCGATGCTATCGAGGGCTTGATCGGCCCGCTTCTCGGCGAAGACACGGCCCTTGTCGCTACCGACGAAGAACGACCCGTCGGCGTCATCACCCGCGCCGATCTCCTCGAGTACATAGCGCACGGGCGGGAGAAGTAGAGGACGAGGGCCAGCGGGACAACGGAAGCGGAGTCGCCGGGAACGGGCGACGTGCGCTTTGCTCAGCTGGTCGACGTTTTGTGGCGCGTGGCCCGACCACGGGCCCGGTTCTCCGCACCGACCGGATTACCGTTCAATTTTCCTGGACGTCCGGGTAGGTGCGTCTTCGCTGTTCCAAAAGCCGGGAGGTAAATGGGGCGCAGCCTGGCATCCCTCTCTTTCCCATTTTGTCCATATCGCGAGCCGTCCTCTAGAGTTATGGAGACACACGCAACAGGAGTACACATGGGGAAGGGAACGGGCAACGTCAAGCGACGTGCCCTGGTGATAGGGTTAGATTGCGTGCCGCCGGAGCTGCTGTTCGAGCAGTTTCGCCCCGACATGCCCAACATCAGCGCGCTTATCGATCGAAGCACCCACGGGCGCTTGAAGAGCGCCATTCCACCAATCACGGTCCCGGCCTGGGCCTCGATGACCACCAGTAAGGATCCGGGCCGACTGGGTTTCTACGGGTTCCGGAATCGGACCGATACCTCCTACCAGAAGATGGGAATCGTCAACTCGCAGATGGTGCGCGAACCGGCGGTATGGGACTTGGTGAGCCGGGCCGGAGGCAAGGTGGTGGTCATGGGCGTGCCTCCCGCGTACCCCCCAAAGCCAGTGAATGGCGTCTCGGTGGGCTGCTTCCTCACCCCTTCGGTAGAGGGAAACTACACGTACCCGGCCAATCTCAAGTGGGAGATTCAGGACGAGGTCGGAGAGTATCTGGTTGATGTGCCGAACTTCCGCACCGAGGAAAAAGATCGCCTGCTGAGCGACATCTACCGCATGACGGAGCGGCGCTTCGCGCTGGCCCGCCATTTCATGGATACGCGCGAGTGGGATTTCTTCATGATGGTCGAGATGGGAACAGACCGCATCCATCACGGCTTCTGGCACTTTATGGATCCCGAGCATCCCAAGTACGAGCCCGGGCGTCTCACGGATGCCATCCACGAGTACTACAAGACGATCGACGCCGAGGTTGGCTCTCTCCTCTCGCGGGTCGATGACGATACCGCCATTCTCCTCGTCTCGGATCATGGAGCCAAGAGGATGGAAGGTGGCGTGTGCATCAATGAATGGCTCATCAAAGAGGGCTTGCTCACCTTGAAATCCAAGCCGGCCGGCTCGGTCCCGCTTGAGCAATGTGAGATTGATTGGTCCAAGACGGTCGCCTGGGCGTCCGGCGGCTACTATAGCCGCGTCTTTCTCAACGTGGCCGGCCGCGAGCCGAACGGCATAGTTACCGATTACCAGGGCACCTTGCGCGATCTCAAAGCCCGCATCGAAGCCATCCCCGACCACCTCGGACGGCCCATGCCGACGACCGCCCATATTCCCGACGAGACCTACGAAACGGTGCGGGGTTTCGCGCCTGATCTGATCGTGCTCTTCGGCGATCTGCTCTGGCGCGCGGTGGGCAGCGTCGACGGCGGCCAGATCTACACCTTTGACAACGATACCGGCCCGGACGACGCCAATCACGCCCAGCATGGAGTCTTCGTGCTCGACCACGACCGCGAGTCGCGCTGGGCCGAGGGACACCAGTTGATGGATATTGCCCCGACGTTGCTCGATGTGATGGGCTTACCGGTGCCGTCCGACATGCAGGGGCGCAGTATCGTGACAAGCCTCTCGGATTAAGAATCAAGAAACCTAGGAGAACACGTGGAAGAAGGATTTACCATCTGGTTCACCGGCCTCTCGGGCGCCGGCAAATCGACGCTCGCCAACCTGGTACAGCGCCGCCTTCAGGAGATGGATCGGCGGGTCGAGTTGCTCGACGGCGATGAGGTCCGTACCAATCTGAGCCAGGGCCTCGGCTTCTCGAAGGCCGATCGCGACGCGAACATCAATCGTATTGCCTACGTCGCCAAGCTGCTCTCGCGTAACGGGGTGGTGGCCATCACCGCGGCCATTTCCCCGTATCAAGAAACGCGCGAGCGGGCTCGGCGTTTGATCCGCAATTTCGTCGAGGTGTACGTGGATTGCCCGCTAGAGGTTTGCGAGCAGCGCGACGTCAAGGGCCTATACAAGCGGGCTCGTTCCGGCGAGATCGCACAGTTCACCGGGATCTCCGATCCCTACGAGCCGCCGGAGAACCCCGAGATCACCGTGCATACGGCTCTGGAGAACCCCGAGCAGGACGCCGAGATCATCATGTCCAAGCTCGCCGAGCTAGGCTACCTGCCTTTCGAAATGGCCATGGCCGGCACCGCCTACACGCCGGAGGAAGAGGCGGTGGTCGAGGAACGGCTCAAGAACCTGGGATATTTGTAAGAGTAAGATCGGCCTTCACAAGGGACAGCGGCAAGTACGCAGGTTCACGGCGCACCGGCGCACCCGTGAAAGCTCCCATCGCCAAGACGCGTTCGCGGAGCCACCGGTTAAGTCGCACCCCACTCCGGTTTAGCGAGAAGCACGAACGCTTCGAACTTGCGCCGAAAATCGCGTTCGTCGACACGTATCGACTCATGCTCGAGACGCGGCGCGATCTCGTCGAGCGCAGCACGTAACGTTTCGAGGTCGACGATTCCGCTGTGCACCAGGGCCAGCACATCCTGCGTGTCTCTAGCCGCTCCACGTTCGATTTTGGCAAGAGAGGTGGAAACGGGGTCGAAGGCAAAAGCGTCGAGGCGGCCATAACGGGCGATAAAGGGACTGCGCTCTTCCCAACCCGCCGGAAGCGGTATGAAGTCGCCCTTTCCCGCCGATTCGACGCTAAGATTCAGGTCGCGAATTAGCGACCGCACTGCCGAGATGAAATCGCCGTCGTCGTGTTCGAGCCGCACCACGTAGTCGATATCGTCGGTCTGCCGGCGAAATCCCGCCAGCACCATCTGGGTCCCGCCTACCAAGTAAATTCGCCCGGCTCCCCGGTATCTTTGCCCTAACTGACGAAGGAAGAGCTCGATTCGGTCGACGGTCGCCGGCTCACGCTCCGACAAGATTGGCGTCTCGAATCAACTGAGATAACAGACGGTGAACGGCGTCTTCCCAGCCGGCTCGGTAGTTGAACGGGAACCGGGCGCCCTGGAGTAGGGCCCGCTGAGCCGCCCTCAAGCAGGGACGGCCGTAATCCAAAACGGGACGCGGAAGACTGAGGTACCGAGCGAGTGCGGCGGCTTCGATCCGCGGCTGACCGGGGAGGTAGATATCCAACGAAAAGCCCCACTCGCTCTGAAGCGCCGCCGCCACCACTATGCTGATAGCCACTCTTCGCTGTACCGGCTCATCGAGGTCCAGTTCGCCTGCCAGCTCTGATGCCGCTGCCGGATGTCGCAGGAATAGGGCGACGAGGGCGTCGTGAAGACGGGCTTGAGGCGCTCGAAGCAGATCAAGCGCCAGAGGCAGCAAACCGACTTCGGGCGGGGCAAGATGACCGCGGCCGCCCGTGAAGTACCGGATATCGTGGGCGGCTAGCCGGTCGACCAGATCATCCCACTGCTTCTGGTCGAGTTCGTCTTGCACCATTGCTATAATCCCGTCCGTGTACACTGCCGATGCGCGGTATCTGGTTGGCTTAAGCCTGCTGCCGGGCATCGGCCCAGTCCGTTTTCAGCGACTGCTGTCTCATTTTAAGGAACCCGAGCGGGCCTGGAAGGCTTCCGAGCAGGATCTGGAGCGTCTCGGGATAGAGGGGAAGACGCTGCAAACCCTGGGAGAGAAGCGCCGCTCGATCTCTCTCGATGCGGAAGTCGCCAAACTCGAGCGGTTGGAAGTCGATCTCCTCAGCATCTTCGATGCCCGCTACCCCGCGCGTCTCAGAGAGATCCCGGCGGCGCCGCCCCTCCTCTACATGAAGGGAGAGATTCTTCGTGAGGATAGCCAGGCTATAGCCGTCGTGGGCACCCGTAGCCCGAGCGTCTACGGTAAGGACCTGGCCGTGCGCCACGTACCGGAGATGGTTGACGTCGGGTTGGTCATCGTAAGCGGCCTCGCCCGAGGGATCGACTCGATCGCGCATCGGGCGGCGCTGGAGCGAGAAGGACGGACTATAGCGGTTCTCGGCTGTGGCATCGACGTGGTCTACCCGGCCGAGAATCGAAGCCTCTACCAGAAGATTGCCCAGCACGGGGCGGTGGTGACGGATTACCCCATCGGCACCAAGCCCGATGCCTTCAACTTCCCTGCTCGCAATCGCATCATCAGCGGGCTGACGCTCGGCACCGTGGTGATCGAAGCACGCATCGGCTCGGGAGCGCTCATAACAGCGGACTATGCCCTCGAGCAGAATCGCGAAGTCTTCGCATTCCCGGGACGCGCCAGCGATCGCGGCTCGAGCGGCTGCAACAAGTTGATTCGAGAAGGCCGTGCCAAGCTTGTCACCCGTACCGAAGACATCCTCGAAGAGCTCGATCTCACCATGGCGGTGCGGCAGCTGGAGATCAAGGCTGTTATCCCGGCCAACGACGAAGAGAGCCGGCTGCTTTCCCTCCTCTCTCACGAGCCGCTGCACGTGGACGACCTGGCCCGCCTCAGTCAGATGGCGGCTCCCACGGTCGCCAGCACCCTGCTCATGCTCGAGCTGAAAGGCAGCGTCCGCCAGATCGGCAGCATGTCCTACACTCTCGCTCCGTAGGCGTACCGGTGGAGGACATGAGTGGGTCCCACGCCTATAATTACTATCAATCGAGCTGGTCCGGCGAGACCGATCTCGGGAGGTGATGTCCATGGCAGACGCAGTAGCTGGAGCCATACCGGCAGCAGCCGGGCACGTCGGGGAACCGGCGAGGCGGCAGGTGCAGATAGTTCCGATCTGGATGCTGCCCGTAGCAGGGGGTCTCGTCCTTGGCCTCATCGTCTCCATAATCGGCAACTGGCTCTGGGCGCTGGACTTCTTTCATATCGCCGGCGGCGCCCTCTGGACGAGCATTGATCTCTTTGTGGGCCTGGTAATCGGCCCCATCCTGGGCCGGCTATCCCTCCCCGCTCGTCAGGAGTTCGCCGCCCAGTTTATGCCGAAGATGGTCGTGATCATGCCGACTTTGGTCACACTGACCCTGGCCTCGGGCTTCCAGTTGGCCCGCTATCTGGGAAATCTCTCCGTAGCCTATCCCCAGCACTGGTGGCTCACGGCCTCGTTCATAGTGGTGGGAGTGATGGCGGTGGTCGCGCTGGGAGTGCTCGAGCCTGCCAACATCGCGGTCCTGTTTGAGATGCGCAAGCCGCGACCGAACGGCGAGATCATCGCAAAGCTGATGCGCCGCTTCGTCTACTCGGCAGGAATCACCGGCGTGATGCAGGTCGCGATCCTGATCATCATGACCCGGATCGCCACGTGGTAAGCAATGTAGACGCCGCAGGCCGCGCCCCGGCGCAGCCTGTTGGAGCGCTCCCGCCCGTCACCGAGCTCGGCGTCGCTTCCCTCGCGCTGATCGTGGCCGCCGGGATCTACGCGTCGGCCTATCTGCCGCAGCACGCCCCGTTGGCTCCCGCGGTCGGCTTGTTGGCGGCGAGCGCGGTGTTACTGATCTTCAATATCGTCCGCCTTCGACAGGCGCCGGTGTTTGCGTGGAAGCGCTTCTATCAGGTTGCGAGGTGGGCCCTACTCGTCTACTTGATCAGCGCCGGAATGCTCGAGTTGATCTTCCTACTCGACGGGCTGCGCGGCAACTTGCTGCTCCTGATCAGCCTGATGCTCGTGGTCTATGCCGTCGATATCCCGCTCATCCTGGCCTTCACGGTTGCCAGATTCCAACAACCGGAACGCTAGGGCTCGCTCCTCCGTACGATCGTCCGGGCGAGCGATGTGACCGGCACTCGCGCCGGCGGCTCGCATCGCGAGGTGCCTACCGCCCTATCGGCACCAGTCCAATCTTCGCCGCCACCTCCTGATCGTCGATCGCTAGCGTTTGGCCGTTCATGTCATTGGCCTGGGGCGACAGCAACCAGAGAATCAACCGTGCCGGATCCTCGGGGGAACGCAACATCCCCCGATCGTGATAGCGCTGGTACCGCTCGACGTTCTCAGCACCAAACTGCTCCGCGCTGCTTCGAATCTCCGCTTGCATCTGCGTATCGACAATGCCCGGCCGAACCGCATTGACGTGCACGCCCTGCTCGCCAACTTCTTTCGCCAGCACCGCCGTCAGCGCCTCCACTCCGGCCTTCGCGGCCGAATAGGCGCTCCACCGGACCTGAGAGCCCCGCGCGGCACCGGATGATACGTTCACGATCCTCCCCCATCCCCTATCCAGCATCGAAGGCAAGGCATAGTGGCAAGTGTAGAACACGCCATCCAGATTGATGGCGATATTCCGGCTCCAGGCATCCGGTTCGTCATCGAGCACCGTTCCTACCGGCTGGAGGATGCCGGCGCTATTGATCAGAATGTCTACGGGCCCCGCCTGCTCGAACGTGGACCGCACCTGATCGACGTCTCCCACGTCGGCGGCTATCGCCCGAGCTTCGCCTCCGTCGTGCCGTATCTCGGTCGCCACTTCCTCGAGCCGGGCTGCGCTCCTCGCTGCGAGGACTACAGCGGCTCCCTCCCTCGCCACGGCTCGCGCCGTCGCCTCGCCAATCCCCCGGCTGGCTCCGGTTACCAGCGCCGTCTTACCGGCCAACGTTGCGGACATTCTCGCCTCCCACACAGGCTAGAATCTTGACCGCTACGAGACCAACTTCCTACACTGATTGGACGGGGAGTGGCGCAGCCTGGTAGCGCACTTGCATGGGGTGCAAGGGGTCGCAGGTTCGAATCCTGTCTCCCCGACCAGACAAGTGGATGATTCGCGGCCCTAGGAGGATGGTTCTCTCACGCCCGCGAGGGCTCCGCTATCGCCTCGACCGGCAGTGTGATCACAAACTCGCTCCCGCGGCCGGTTTCGCTATGAACTGCGATCGTTCCGCCGTGCGCCTCGATGATACGTCGCGTGACGTACAGTCCCAGCCCCAATCCCTTGACCTGATGGCCCTCGCCTCCGGCTCGATAGAACCGCTGAAACAGCTTCTCCTGGTCTTCGGCCGAGATCCCGACGCCCTCG
Source organism: Chloroflexota bacterium (assembly GCA_050695395.1). GTDB lineage: Bacteria > Chloroflexota > UBA5177 > UBA5177 > UBA5177 > JBOGSL01. The sequence goes on from JBOGSL010000140.1 coordinate 11,637, forward strand.
TCGCGTACTGAAATTCGTACCGATTCTTCCTGCCGCGCCACAACCACCGTTACCTCACGGCCTTCCGGCGAGTATTTGATGGCGTTGCTCAACAAGTTGTTGAGGACCTGTTCCAAACGATCGAGGTCCCAGCTGCCGCTGAAGCGATCTCCATCCCAGACGAGGCGAATCTGGTGCCCTGGTGAGACGATCCGGAACCGTCCCACCACATCCTCTACCAC
>JBOGSL010000141.1:0-3566 GCA_050695395.1 Chloroflexota bacterium
AAGCTCGCCCCCGTCTCGCACCAGATCCGCGAGTACGTCAACGAGGCTGTAGACGCCGCCGTGCGCGTACCAGACTCCGCCCTCGATCTGAAGGTAGGCCAGCGCCGCGTACACCGCCGGCACGCGAAACGGGTCGCCGCCGATGAAGAGCGAGTGGAAGCTGAAGGCCTGGCGAACGTGCGGCTCGCGAAAGAAGTTTCCGGTGAAGCCGTCGACCGACCGCAGCGCTCCCAGACGAATCATGTTTGGCAGTAGCGCGAGGAAATCGGTCAACCGCTGGAAATCGCGCCGGCCGGCCTCGAGAATCGCTTCCTTATAGATACGACCGCACGCCGCGAGGTAGGCATCGTATCGCGCGGCGTCCGCCGCGCTGAACTGGCCGATTTGCTCGATCATGCGCTCGCGATCTGCCGAGAATAGGAAGCTGCGTTCCTCGCCACTCCAGCGAATGCGATAGAAGGGATCCAGCGGCTGGAGTTTGATATGGTCCTCGCGCCGCGTGCCGGCCAGGGCGAAGAGATCGTCCAGCAGTTCGGGCATCGTGATGAGCGAGGGACCCGTATCGAACGTGAAGCCGCCTTCTCGAATTCGCCCGGCGCGGCCTCCCGGCTCCGGATTGGCCTCGAGCACCGTGACCCGGCACCCGGCGGCGAGCAGCCGAATGGCCACCGCCAGCCCTCCCAGCCCCGCGCCGATCACCACAACGTGCCGCTGCACACCGGCGCGGGAGCGGTTCGGTGTACTCGCGAGTGCGGAAGCTGCCATGCGCGTATTGTAGCGACGCATGCGGCAGACGAATGTCGGCGCGGAGGGAGCCCCGCGCGGGGAACCGCGCCGTCGATGATGATGGAACTGGATCTCCCTCCGCGCTGCACCTCTCTCGGAGTCTCGATGGCCCACCCGGAACCAAACGCATCACCGCCTCGGCACGGCCCGGCGCGGATGTTGGTGGAACCGGCCCGTCCGGAGTGGATCGCCGCGCGCCCCTACGCCTATTGGCTGGTTGTTGCGACGGTCTCGGTCGGCGCCTTCATGGGCCAGCTGGACGCCAGCATTGTGAGCCTGGCGCTCCCCACTCTGCGCCTCGATTTCCATGCCAGTATCGGCGCGGTGGAGTGGGTGGCCCTGGCGTATCTGCTCACCCTGGTCTCGGCCGTGGTTGCCGTGGGCCGCTTTGCCGACATGGTCGGCCGCAAGCTGCTGTACACCTACGGGTTTGGAGTCTTCATCATCGGCTCTGCGCTGTGCGGTTTGGCGCCGGGCCTTGACTGGCTGATAGCGGCGAGGATACTGCAGGCCATCGGTGCGGCGATGCTTCAGGCGAACAGCGTCGCGCTCATCGTGCAAGCCATGCCGGAAGGCAAGCTGGGTCGGGGGATCGGCGCGCAGGGCGCGGCGCAGGCCATAGGGCTCGCGGTAGGCCCGGCGGTTGGAGGATTGTTGATTACCCTGGGCGGCTGGCGGCTCATCTTCTTCGTAAGCGTGCCGGCCGGCGCCCTGGGGATGCTCCTGGGGTGGTTTCTCCTACCCCGAAGTCGCCAGCTCAGCCCGCGCGAGCCCTTCGACTGGCTGGGCCTGTTGCTCTTCGTCCCCGCCGTTGCCGCGCCCCTGGTGCTGGTCTCCATCGGGGCCGACCTGGCGTGGAACGCGGCCTTCGTTGTGGGGCTGCTGGTGATTGGAGCGCTCTCTCTGACGCTTTTCTTCCTGCGGCAGAACCATATACGCTTTCCCATGATTCCGCCCGCGCTCTTCCGGAACGTGGCCTTCACGGCCGGCATCGCCAGCGGCCTGCTCTCGTACCTGGCACTGTTCGGCGTCCTCTTTATCGTGCCGTTCTACCTCGAGGACCGACGTGGACTGAGCCCGGCGACGGCCGGACTGGAGCTGGCGGTCCTGCCGGTGGCACTGGGTCTGGTGGCGCCTGTAGCCGGACGGGTTGCCGATCGAATCGGCGCTCGCCTGATGACCGTCGGGGGGATGCTCGCCGTGGCCGCCGGTTTGATCGGGCTGGCCATACTGCGGCGTCCCGAAGCCGTTCTTCTGATCGAGCTGGCGGTGATTGGCGCGGGGATCGGCGCCTTCACGCCCGCCAATAACGCCGGTATCATGGCCCGCGCGCCGCGCTCGCACTCCGGCCTGGCAGGAGGGATTCTCAACATGACTCGCGGGATCGGGACGTCCCTCGGCGTCGCGCTGACAGGGCTGGTGTTCACGCTGGTGGGCGGATTCGGTGCGGCGGGGATCCGCCTCGGCGAGAATCTCGCTCTGACACGCGGCTTTGTGGGTGCCATGGCATTTTTGACGGGCGTGGCGCTGCTGGCGGCCGTTCTGGCCGGCATGCGCGGAGACGCCGGCGCTGATGGGCCGGGCGGCGTGGCCGGGCGGTAGGACGGAGCCACACGCGGGCCCCTCATCCGTATCCCATCCGCCATCCGGCACCGGGCGTCGAGCTTGGTACACTATGCCGAACCCCCGACTCAGGCGATCGCCCTGCTCCGCCCAACGGTAGCCATCGCGTCCTCGCCGATACCTAGAGCGGAGCCGACGTGCCCAAGAAAACGCGAGATACCCGACAGCAGCGGAGACAGCAGGCTCGTCGCGCCGCGACATCCGGCCGAAAGAGCGGCGGAAAACAGCGCTCCTGGGGCTTTTACGCAAGCATAGCCGCCGTCGCGATCGCTGCTGCCATTTTCGGCTTTGCCGTCACCCACGAATCACCCGGCAACGCTGCCGGGCCTGCCGCAACCTCGGGGGCCATCAAAAGCCTTGCCCCTCCGGTGGATGGCATTAAATGCGGGGCCATGGAAGCGCTGGCCTACCACATCCACCAGCACCTGACCTTGTACGACAACGGCAAGCAGGTCGCGGTGCCCTCCGAGATCGGCATGGTGGGTCACGAGCCGTTTAACACATGCTTCTACTGGATTCACGTCCACGAGGCCTACCCCAACATCATCCACGTAGAGAGCCCGGTCCAGAAGACGTTTCATCTGGGCAATTTCTTCGATCTCTGGAAAGCCACCAAGAGCAACGCCATCCCTAAGGGAGACGCCTACGTGACGAAGCTCGAAGCGGCCGAAAAGAAGGGCGATGCGAGGGTGTACTACAACGGCAAGCCCTGGCACCGCAGCTACCGCGCCATCCCCTTAAAGGAGCACGGCAGCATCACCATCGAGATCGGCAAGCCGGTGATTGCGCCCAAGCCGTACACGAACTGGCAGGGGTTGTAGCCGGACAGGATCGTCCGGCTGTGCGCGAAAGCGCGCAGCTCCGCGGGCGCATTCCGTAGGCCGGCGTTGACACGCCGGATTGTGCCAACGTGTTCGCTAGCGAAGCGTTGGCGAGCGAGCGAGCGTGCACGCACGGGCGGGCGTGGTTGCCATCGATGCGTTCCCTACGATGCGGTTCGTGCGAATTCGCGGGCGAAGGCGCGCAGCGCCGCCCGGCGGCCGTAGGCCGGCTAGCTCCTGCGCCGGCTCTTCGACGTGTGTGGCACCGGGATGTCGCGAGCGTGTTCGCTAGCGAAGCGTTGGCGAGCGAGCGAGCGTGCACGCACGGGCGGGCGT
>JBOGSL010000142.1:0-5748 GCA_050695395.1 Chloroflexota bacterium
GTCGTGAACCCGGCCGGTTCTGGAGAGCTCGCCGCATGATTCAAAAGCCCCCGCTCCAACCCCTGAATGGCTTGCTGCCGCAGAATATCGACGCTGAACAGTCTGTTCTGGGCAGCCTGCTGGTCGATACGCGAGCCATCGATCACATAACGTCGTTCTTGCGCCCGGAAGACTTCTACCTCAACGTCAACGCCGAGATATATCGTGCCATGCTGGCTCTTCACGAGCAGAATCAGCCCACGGATGTCGTCACCCTGTCGAACCAGCTGCAGGCATCGGATAAGCTCGACGACATCGGCGGCATCGGCTATCTGGCGTCGCTGCCTTCCGTCATCGCCACGTCCCTGCACGTGGAACACTACGCGCGAATCGTCGAGAAGCTCGCGGTACTGCGACGGCTGGTCGATGCCGGCGGACGCATCTCAAACCTTGGCTACGATGAGAGGCTGTCGGCCGAGGAAGCACTCGAGCAAGCCGAGAAAACGCTCTTCGACATTTCCCGTGAGCGTGTCACCAGGGACTTCGAACCGCTCTCCAACATCCTGGCTCAGGTAGAGGGACAGCTCGATCTCACGCGCGAGCCAGGAAGCGAGCTCACGGGCGTCACGACCGGGTTCATCGATCTCGATCGCCTCACCGGCGGCTTGCAACGCTCCGATCTCATCATCCTGGCCGCGCGTCCCGCCATGGGCAAGACAGCTCTCGGGCTGGCCATAGCGCACGCCGTCGCTACGAGGGCGCACATGCCGGTCGGCATTTTCAGCGTCGAGATGGCGGCCGACCAGGTGGCCCGCAGGTTCATCTCGATCGAAGCTCAACTCGATTCTCAGAAGCTGCGAACCGGACGCCTCACCCAGACCGACTGGGATACGCTTGCGCGCGCCATGGGCACTCTTTCAGACGCTCCGATCTTCATCGACGACACTCCGGCGCTATCCGCGATCGAGATGCGCAGCAAAGCACGCCGGCTCGATGCGGAGCAAGGTCTGGGACTGATCGTGGTCGATTACCTCCAGCTGATGCACGGCACAACGACGGAGAGCCGAGTCCAGGAAATCTCTGCGATATCGAGGAATCTGAAAGCACTCGCGCGCGACCTGAACGTGCCGGTCCTGGCCCTGTCGCAGCTCTCTCGCGCGCCCGAGCAGCGTCCCAACCACGAGCCCATGCTGTCCGATCTGCGTGACAGCGGAAGTATCGAACAGGACGCCGACCTCGTGATGTTCATCTACCGCGACGTCAAGTACAACCCCGAAACCGTCAAGCCACACCTGGCCGAGATTCTTGTGGCCAAGCATCGCAACGGTCCCACCGGGAAGATCCATCTGTTCTTCCAGGAGGCCCAGATGAAGTTCCACGATCTGAGTAAGACGCTGGATGGCTAGCTTCGAGGAGGGCGTCTCGATCCCGAAAGCACTGCTCGATGATGTGCTGCTTCGCACCGGCGACCTTGCCGAGCTTAAGGCGGTTCTGCTGGTCAGTATGGTCGCCGCGGAGAGTCGACAGATCGGCGTCTTCCTGAGCGATTTGCAAGGGCGCGATTCGCTGCGAAAGGTGGTGGCCCAGGGCAGCCCCGTCCCGGCCAAACAACGGCTCAAAGAAGCACTCGACCGCGCCGTTGCCAACGGAGTGCTGTTCCGCCTGGTGCTTCGTGACGATCGGGACGTCATGCAGGATTATTTCGTGCCGGCCTCGAATCAGAGCCGCGAGATGTTAAAGGAGATGTTTGCAGGGGCGGATTTAGCCGCCGGGACGAACGTGGCGGCCGACGCCGAGATCACCGTTCAGCGGCCCAACATTTTCAGCTTCTACGAGCAGCATCTCGGCCCTCTCACTCCGCTGATAGCCGAGCAGCTGCGCGAGGCAGAAGGCTCCTACCCGCGGGGCTGGCTGGAAGAAGCAATGTTGACAGCTGTTCGCTACAATAAGCGAAACTGGCACTACGTCGAGGCAATCCTGCAGCGATGGGAGGAGAGCGGAGTTCCGGATGGAGTCTCTGGCGGACATCCTTAAGCGCGTTCCCGTGCAGGTGACAACTGAGCCGGATGGACCGCTAGAGCCGGCGTGCCCCATCTGCGAAGGTGCCGGCTACCTGCGGTACGACGTGCCGGCCGATGATCCGCGCTTTGGCGAGCCTATCGTCTGTGAATGCACCCGCCCGCTCCTCGAGCAGCAGCAACTCGCCCGCCTGATCGAACGGAGCAACCTGGCCGACCTGCAGCACCTCTCGTTCGAAACGTTCATTCTGAAGTACCGCGACGGAGCGCCGCCGGCACGATCGCCCGATGCCGCCTTTCAGCTCGCCATGAACTTCGCCCGAGAGCCGTCCGGCTGGCTCGTCGTCTATGGTGCTTTTGGCACGGGCAAAACCCATCTCGCCGCCGCCATCGCCAACTACCGCGTCGCTCGCGGGAAGTCCGCCGTGTTCGTGGTGGTTCCGGATCTGCTCGATCACCTTCGCTCCACCTTTAGCCCGAACAGTGAAGTCAGCTACGACGATCAGTTCGAGACGGTGCGCAACACTCCGCTGCTCATTCTCGATGACCTGGGCACCCAATCCTCGAGCCCGTGGGCGCAGGAAAAGCTGTACCAGATCATCAATCATCGCTACAATCGCGGCTTGCCCACGGTGATCACCACCAACCTCGCCCCGGACGACATCGAGCCGCGGCTGCGTTCCCGCCTGGCCGACAACCAGCTGTCGAAACTGTGCGAGATTCGTAACCGGGACGTGCGTCTGGGAATCGAGTACAAGGAGCCGTCGCCGCACCGCAAGACGGTCCGCCGGGTGCGCGAGGAGCGACCGTAGCCGCAGGGGAACGTGTACCGACCGCGATACATCTCCGCGGTAACGGGCGCGTTCCGGGAGGACCGGTTTCGCACCTCGCGGGATAATGCCTCGTGCACTTCACCGCCCCGCCGCTGCCGGCCCTCGGCCACGCCATCACGAGCCATCTGACCGAACGCCGGCTGCTCGTGACGAACATCGAGCTCACCCTCCCCGATGTGGCCGCGCCGCTCAAGGGTTTCACCATGGCGCAGCTCTCCGACCTTCACGCCGGCCGGAACCGCTGGCGGCCGGTGCACCTAAACCGAGCCATGGCGGTGATTCGAGAAGCGCATCCCGATGTTCTGGTAGTTACCGGAGACTTTCTCTACCGCGATCCACCGCTGGCCGAGCTCGACGACGTGTTCGGCGCACTCCAATCGCTCCCCATGCCCCGCATCGTCATGCTGGGCAACCACGATTACTACGCCGGGGCCGAGAAGGCATGCGCCTTATCGCGGGCGCTTGAGGCAGGCGGTTGCCGGGTTCTGGTGAACGAGCGCGAGGACGTTAAACGCAATGGAGCAACGGTCAGCTTTGTGGCTCTGAGTGATGATGCGCTGGCCGCGAATTTCGAGGGCGGAGTGGCCCGATTGATGTCGTCTCCTCATCCTCGCGTCGCGCTGATCCACGAGCCCGAGTTGGCGGAGAGGATGCCCTCCGCGGCGGCCGATCTGGTCCTGGCTGGCCACACCCACGGCGGCCAGATCGACTTGCCCGGACTCACTCACTGGATCGTGCGGCACTTCTGCGGCAGCAACTACATTGCCGGTGAATATCTTGTCAACGGCAACCGGATGTACGTCAATCGCGGACTCGGCTGCGTTGGCGTTCCCTTCCGGTTTCGGGCCGCTCCCGAATTGACGCTTGTGCGCCTACGTTGACCTGGACGCGGAGCGGCTTGTTATACTGAGCCGCCCAAACAGGCGCCCCGGTAGGGGCGCCTCAGCTTATTGCTCTAGAGGATTTCCCCCATGCACCGCATCGGATGGACCATCGCGGCGATTATCGTCATATTCCTGGCGGCGGTGTACGTCGACCTGCCGCAGACCTCCTCGGTAGCCGGTCACAAGGTCCGGGTGAATGAAGGGATCGACCTGGCGGGCGGCGCGCGGGCCCTGCTGTGCACTCCACAAAAGTCACCCGCTCCATCCAGCACCGATATGGCCACCGCGCGACAGATCATCCAGTCACGTGCCGCCGGGGGCGCCGGGGTGATCGAGCCGCAGGTAACGTCGGTCGGCTCGCGCTGCATCAGCGTGGAGATGCCGGGCTTGAGGAATCAGGAGATATTGCAAACCATCGGTCACACGGGTTACCTGGCCCTGACCGATGGGTCGGGCACGCAGTTGGGAACCGTGAAGGTGAAGCTCGTCTGCCCGGCCAGCACGCCTCATTGCGCCCCCGGCGCGAAGGTAGGCACAACGGACACCTCGGCTACGCCTCCCCGGATGCAAGTTGTTGTTCCCGGAAAGTACGTTCAACAGGGAAGCGCCCAGGTTGGCTACCAGAATGGAAACCCGGTGGTGAACTACACCCTGACGGGCAAAGGATCGACCGACTGGTGTAATTTCACTAGTAGCCACGTCCACCAGCCGTCAGGAGTCGTCCTCGACGGTGTGGTACAGGTAGATCCGACCATCAACGGACCTATCTGCGGCGGGCAGACGGAAATCACCGGGTTGACTCTGCAGCAGGCCACACAGGTGGCGACCTACCTCAACTATGGCGCGCTGCCGGTTGCCTTGACGGTCAACTCGTCGTCGCAGGTTTCGGCCACGCTCGGCCCGCAGTACGTGCACGCTGCGTTGCTGGCGGGCGTGGTCGGTATGATCATCGTCCTGCTGTTCATGCTCCTCTACTACCGTCTTCCGGGCCTCCTGGCTGACCTCGCCCTGCTGCTCTACGCTGCGGTGGTGTTCGCCCTCTTCAAGCTCTTTGGTGTCACGCTCACCCTGGCCGGAATCGCCGGTTTCGTTCTCTCCATCGGCATGGCGGTAGACGCCAACGTGCTGATCTTCGAACGCATGAAGGAAGAGCTGCGCTCCGGAAAGACCCTGGGCGCTGCCGTCGAGGCGGGCTTCAATCGCGCATTTCCCTCGATTCGAGACTCCAACGCCTCGACCATCATTACCAGCATCATCCTGTTCTGGTTCGGCCACAACTTCGCGGCCAGTATCATCACCGGATTCGCCACGACGCTGATCATCGGTGTTGTTGTGAGTTTCTTGACCGCCTACTTTGTCTCCCGCACCTTCCTGCGGATTATCGTTCAAACTCACTCGGTGCGCGCGCCGGCCCTCTTCGGCATCGAGCCGCCTCAAGCCGCGCCGACTTCAGGAGGTTCCATTGCTTAACATCGTCGGCCGGCGCTACTGGTACTTCGGACTCTCTCTGCTCATCATCATTCCGGGCTGCATTTCGCTGGCGATCAATGGCCTCCGGCTGGGCACGGACTTCACCGGCGGCACCGAGATTACCTTCATCGTCCCGCAGAACAATGCGAACAATGCCATCAACAGCGTCCTTTCCAAGGTCGTCTCCAACGTTGCGTTCATTCAGCCCGAGATTTCTAACAATTGCCCGCCGCAGTGCACCTATTTGGTGCGTACCAATTTCGTCACACCGAAGCAGTACCAGACGATCAAGAGCCTGAGCCACAAACAGTGGAAGACCGGCGGTGCGGTTAGCCAGACCACGGTCAGCGGCACGATCGCCTCTCAGCTGACGAAACAGGCCATCATCGCTGTGGCGGTGGCAGCTCTGGCGGTGCTGCTGTACATCAGTTTTGCCTTCCGGAACGCCCCGAATCCTTTCCGGTTCGGTGTTGCCGCCGTGGTGGCGATGTTGCACGATGTTCTGGTTATCCTGGGGATCTTCTCGATCCTCGGCGCGGTGGCCAACGTCGAGATCGATTCGAC
>JBOGSL010000143.1:0-19522 GCA_050695395.1 Chloroflexota bacterium
GTACCGGAGGCGGCGCGGACGCACCAAACCTTCAGGCCGAGCTTCAAAAACGTCGCTCGTTGGAGGCGTGCTGACCAGCCTCACGATGCGTCCACCGCTGCTCGCACGCCCTTCTCCGCCTTGGGGATTCTTCGGCCCCGCCAGAACCGATTTGCCGCTGCACTGTAGCATAAATCGATAGTCTGATTGACGTGCAGGAGAGCTCTTTGGTCCGGGCATTTATTACCGGGGCGGGATTTATCACGCCCATTGGCAATTCATGGTGCGAAGTGCAATCGAGTTTGCGGTTGGGGAAATCCGGGATCGGGCCGATCTCCCTCTTTGATGCCACCAACTACAGGACGAACATCGCCGGCGAGGTGCGTAATTTCCAAGCCTCCGACTACATGGAATCACGCGCTGCGCGGCGCATGGCCCGCTCCAGTCTCTTTGCGGTGGCCGCGGCTCGACAGGCTGTGGAGCATGCCGGGGTGGAGATAGGAGACGGCCGCCACGCCGCGGTTATCATGCACACCGGCGGCGGCGGACTGGACGTGATGGCGGAGCAGGTGGCGATCCACGATCAGAGGGGTCCCCGCCGGGTTAGCCCCTTGCTGGTTCCCATGGTGGCCCCGAACATGGCTGCCGGCCAGGTGTCGATACATCTCGGCATCCGCGGCCCCGTGCTCGCCTCCACTGCGGCCTGTGCCACGGGAATCTACGCGCTGATCGACGCGCTGCAGCTCATTCAGCGCGGGGACGCGGAGATCGTTGTTGCCGGAGCCACCGAGGCGATGATCATTCCCTCCGTCGTTGCCGGCCTTTCGAACATGGGCGCTCTCGCTCCGGGCACAGGCGGGCCCACAAGCGCTAGCCGTCCCTTCGATCGGGACAGGAAGGGGTTTGTGTTGTCCGAAGGCGCCGGGGCCTTCGTGGTGGAATCGGAGGTGCACGCGGTTCGGCGAGGTGCACAGCCGCTGGCGGAGATCCTGGGGGGCGCCCTGACCAGCGACGCCTTTCATATCACGGAGCCCGATCCGACCGGCGAAGGCGCGGCTCGCGCAATAACCGGGGCGCTGGAAAAGACAGGACTCGAGGCACAGGACATCGACTACATTTGCGCCCACGGCACCGGCACGCAGCTCAATGACACGGCCGAGACGGCGGCCATCAAACGCGCCATTGGCGACTACGCTTACCAGGTTCCGATCAGTTCTCCGAAGTCGATAGCCGGGCACCTCCTGGGAGCGGCCGGTTGCGTGTCTGCCGCCGCGTGCTTGCTGGCTATCAACCACGGGATCATCTCCCCCACCATCAATCTCGACCATCCGGATCTCGCCTGCGATCTCGATTACGTGCCCCACGTTGCTCGTCGGGCAACCGTGAAATACGCTCTCGCCAATGGCTTCGGCTTCGGCGGTCAGAACGCGGTAGTCGCTCTCGGGGCTGCGTAGAGCCGTTTCCTTGCAGCTCGCGCTGGCAACGTTCTTGCACCGCTCGACGATGAGGTGGCCGAGCGGTCTATGACTGCTGCGATCAAGACTCAGCTCATTTGACACTGCACCTATCAAGACTTCTACACTGGGGCAGAGTTCGTCACAGAAGGAGACACGAGCATGGCCAAAGTTGTCGGCATTGACCTGGGCACAACGAACTCAGTTGTGGCCGTAATTGAGGGCGGCGAGCCGACCGTTATTCCGAATACCGAGGGAGACCGTCTTACCCCCTCCGTTGTTGCATTTACCAAGACTGGCGAGCGCCTGGTTGGAAAGCTGGCCAAACGTCAGGCGGTAGTGAACCCCGACCGCACCATTAGCTCCATCAAGCGGAAGATGGGCACCAACGAGAAGGTTGCGATCGACGGCAAGAATTACACGCCGCAGGAAATTTCCGGCATGATTCTCGGCAAGTTGAAGACGGATGCCGAGAAGTATCTAGGAGAGCAAGTCAAGCAGGCCGTTATAACGGTTCCTGCTTACTTCAATGACAGCCAGCGTCAGGCCACGAAAGACGCTGGCACCATTGCCGGCCTCGAGGTTCTGCGCATCATCAACGAGCCCACAGCGGCCTCTCTGGCGTACGGCCTCGATAAGAAGTCCGCCGAGACCATCCTGGTCTACGACCTGGGGGGCGGTACGTTCGACGTTTCCGTTCTCGAGGTAGGCGATGGCGTCTTCGAGGTCAAGTCGACCGCAGGGGACACCCACCTGGGAGGCGACGACTACGACCAACGCGTGGTCGACTGGGTCGCCGGAGAGTTTCAGAAGGAAGAGGGAATCGATCTCACCAAGGACAAGCAGGCGTTGCAGCGATTGCTGGAAGCTGCTGAAAAGGCGAAAGTTGAGCTATCGAGTGTTGTCCAGACCGAGATCAATCTGCCCTTTATAACAGCGGATCAAAACGGCCCCAAGCACCTCATCAAGACCATCACGCGGGCCAAGTTTGAGGAGCTGACGGATGATCTCACGCAGCGCACCGTCGAGCCCTTCAAGCGGGCCCTGGCCGATTCCAAACTGAGCGAGAAGGATATCAACGAAGTGGTACTGGTGGGCGGGTCTACCCGCATGCCGGTAATCCAGCAGCTCGTTGAGAAGCTCACCGGCAAACAGCCACACCAGGGTGTGAACCCCGATGAGGTGGTGGCTGTCGGTGCCGCCATTCAGGCAGGCGTGCTGATGGGTGACGTCAAGGACGTCGTACTGCTTGATGTGACGCCGCTTTCGCTCGGGATAGAGACTTTGGGCGGAGTGAATACGGTTCTGATTCCCCGAAACACGACCATTCCTACGGCCAAGAGCGAATCATTCAGCACGGCCGAAGATGGCCAGACTGCAGTAGACGTTATCGTCACCCAGGGCGAGCGTCCCATGTCGCGCGACAATATGACGCTCGGCCGCTTCCGCCTGGATGGGATAGCTCCGGCGCCGCGAGGCATGCCGCAGGTCGAGGTGACCTTCGACATCGATGCCAACGGGATCATCAATGTCCACGCCAAGGACCGAGGCACCGGCCGCGAGCAGAGCGTCAAGGTGACGGCTTCGACCAATCTTAGCCAGTCCGACATCGAGCGAATGGTGAAAGAGGCCGAGCAGCACGCCCAGGAGGACTCAGAGGCCCGCACGGCCGCCGAGCAGCGCAATGCGGCGGATACTCTCGCCTACAGCACGGAAAAGACTCTGAGCGAGGCGGGAGATCGAATCTCGGAAACCGATAAGAGCTCGGTTCAGACCGCCCTCAACCAACTGCGTGACGCGCTCAAGGGCAACGACGCCGGCCAAATCCAAAGTTCTCGCGAGAACCTCGAGAAAGTGTGGGAGCCGATCGCTGCGTCGCTCTACAGCGAGGCTGCAGCGGCAGCCGGCCAGTCCGGCGGGCAAGGGCCAGAAGCCGGCCAGGGTGGCGGTCCTGCGAATGCCGACGACGTCGTCGAGGCCGAGGTCACCTCGGAGGAATAGATCTGTTGCCGGGGCGGCCACGGCCCCCTGGCGAGGAGCACGATATGGTGGACGAACCGGAGCAGGGCGCGCCTTCGACGGCCGAGGCCGAACTGGGCCAGGATGGACCGGAGATCGAGGAGTTGGAGCGAGAGCTGGCCACGGCCAGGGACGAAGCGGCGGCCAACCAGGATCGCTATCTCCGCGCCCGCGCCGACATGGAAAATTACAAGAAGCGAATCGAGCGCACCTACAGCAATCTGACCAAATCATCGAAGAAGGAGCTTCTCGCGAAGTTGCTTCATGTCGAGGACAACCTGGAGCGGGCCTTACACTACGGCTCGGAAGGCGCCGGCGGCGAGAGCCTGCTCGAGGGCGTGCGCCTCACCAAGTATCAGCTCGATCAGATTCTGGATCAGGAGGGCGTTCAATCTATACAGGCCCAGGGCAAGCCTTTCAATCCCGAGTTGGAAGAGGCCCTTCACACGGTCTACGATCCCGATGTCCCGGCGGACACCGTGGTCGAGGTGGCACGAAAGGGTTACACCTATCAGGACGAAGTTTTGCGTCCGGCTCAGGTGGTTGTGAGCGTCCCGGAGAAGCAAACCTAGCAAGGCTTTCGGTTGCGACACCGGCGCCGCTTGGGTTGACCCGCGCGGGCAGGATGGCATGGAGTATAAAGACTACTACAAAATCCTCGGAGTCAGTAAGACGGCTAGCGAAAAGGAGATCAAGTCCGCGTACCGCAAGCTGGCTCGCAAGTATCATCCCGACGTCAATCCCGGCGACAAGGCGGCCGAAACAAAGTTCAAGGAGATCAACGAGGCTCACGCCGTTCTCTCTGACGCTGACAAGCGAAAGAAATACGACACCTTGGGACCGGACTGGGAGAAGAGCTTCCAGCAGGCAGGCGCTGGGCGCGGTCGTCAGACGTACACGTATGCGGGCGGTGCCAATGCTGATTTCAGCGATTTCTTCGAGTCGCTGTTCGGGCAGCGAGGCAGTACGGGCACAGCAGGCGGGGGTTTCGACTTCGATCTCGGGTCGATCTTCGGCCGAGGAGGGCAGCGACAGCGTCAGACCGTTCAGCAGCGCGGCCAGGACATCGAACAGGGCATCGATGTGTCTCTCTCCGAAGCATTCGATGGCTCGAGCCGGGCCTTTACTCTTCAGTCCAATGAGACGTGCTCTACGTGCCATGGCGCCGGCCTGGTGGACGATAATCTGTGTCCCACGTGCAACGGCGCGGGCGCCGTTCCCCAGACCAAGCGTCTCAACGTAAAGATTCCAGCCGGGGTGAAAGAGGGCTCGAAAGTTCGCGTGGCCGGAAAGGGGAATCCCGGAGCGAGCGGAGGAGCGGCCGGCGACCTCTATCTCGTGGTTCACATAGTTCCCGACCCGCGGTTCCGTCTCGAGGGAAACGACCTGTATACGGAGGTTAGCGTCCCGGTAAGCAGCCTAGCGCTGGGTGGAGAGGCGCGTGTTCCAACCGTGAAAGGCCACGTGACCGTCAAGGTTCCGGCCGGATCCCAGAACGGTCGAACGCTCAAAGTGGGAGGCAAGGGAATGCCGCCGCTCAAAGCCGGCAAGACAGGCGATCTCTACGTGAAGATAAATGCCTCGCTACCGGCAAGCTTGAACGAACGCCAACGAACACTTTTCCAGGAGCTGGCTGAAGCGGGGGCGTAAACAACGGGACGGAAGGGAGAATCCCCGTGACAGACGAACAGGACGAACGAATCGAAGGACGCTACACCATCGGCGTCGCCGCGGGAATCGTCCACGTGCACCAGCAGACGCTTCGCCACTACGAGCGCCTGGGCCTGGTTGAGCCGGACCGTGGCCGTGGAGAGATTCGGTATTACTCCTCATTCGATATCGAGCGCGTCATGCAGATTCGCCGCCTGGTCAACGAGCTCGGCGTCAACCTCGCCGGGGTGGAGGTCATTCTGAATATGCGCGACCAGATTGAGGAGCTTCGAGCTGAAGCAGAGGAGGGGCTCGCCGCCATGCGAGCCGAGAGCGAAGTAGAGCTGCGTCGGCTCAAGGACATCATCCAGAGGCTGCAGCAAGCTCAGGACGAGCAGTTGGCCGGGCGGCGATAGAGAGAACGTGGCAATGAACGTACAGAGATTTACCGAGAAGGCCCAGGAGGCGCTATCCAACGCCCAGGAGCTTGCCGCCGAGCGAGGCAACACGCAGGTGGAGGAAGAGCACCTGCTCATGGCTCTCCTCGATCAGCCGGAGGGAGTAGTTCCGGCGCTTCTCACCAAGATGGGTATCAGCCCGGGCACCGTCCGGCAGCGCGATCAGGCCCTGATAGACGGTCTCGCCACCGCCTACGGAGGCGTGTCCCAGCCGACTATCTCCCGCGAGTTGCGCGACACATTGCTCCGCGCCCATCAGATCATGACCGAGATGCACGACGAGTACGTCTCCACCGAGCATCTTCTCCTCGCGTTGGCCGACGACCGCAACCAAACGGCAGTCGGCAAAATGCTTCGCGAAGTCGGCATCACTCGTGACCGTATCCTCGAGGCTCTGGCCTCGATTCGAGGTGGCCAGCGCGTGACATCGCAGAATCCCGAGGAAACCTATCAGGCGCTCGAGCGGTACGGTCGGGACTTGAACGAGATGGCCCGTGGGGGCAAGATCGATCCGGTGATCGGCCGGGACGAGGAAATTCGCCGTGTCATCCAGGTTCTATCGCGACGAACCAAGAACAATCCGGTACTGATTGGCGAGCCGGGCGTGGGAAAGACGGCCATTGCCGAGGGTCTGGCCCAGCGCATAGTTCGGGAGGATGTTCCGGAGAGTCTGAAGGGCAAACGTGTGATCCAGCTCGACCTCGGAGCAATGGTAGCCGGCGCCAAGTACCGCGGAGAATTCGAGGAGCGGCTCAAGGCCGCGCTCAAAGAAGTGCAGGACGCGGAGGGCGGCATCGTCCTCTTCATCGATGAGCTTCACACCGTCGTCGGAGCCGGCGGGGCCGAAGGCGCCATGGATGCAGGCAACATGCTCAAACCCATGCTCGCCCGAGGCGAGCTGCGCATGATCGGCGCTACAACGCTCGACGAGTATCGGAAGTACATCGAGAAAGACGCCGCCCTCGAGCGACGCTTCCAGCCGGTAATGGTGGACGAGCCCTCCGTGCAGGACACCATCAGCATTCTTCGCGGCCTCAAAGAGCGGTACGAGGTGCACCACGGCGTGCGCATCACCGACTCCGCCCTCGTCGCCGCCGCGGTTCTCTCCCAGCGCTACATCACCGACCGGTTTCTTCCCGACAAGGCCATCGATCTCGTGGATGAGGCTGCGAGCCGACTTCGGATGGAAATTGACTCAATGCCGTACGAGATCGATCAAATAGAGCGCCGGGTGATGCAGCTTCAGATCGAACAAACGGCTCTCAGCAAAGAGGAGAACGCCGCCTCAAAGGAACGCTTGCAGGGTATAGAGAAGGAAATGGCGGAGTTGCGCGAGCAAGCCGATCGGCTCAAGAGCCAGTGGGAAACCGAGAAGGAAGCCATCGGCCGCGCTCGGCGGATTCGCGAGGAGATCGAGACGACGAAAGTCCAGATCGAGCAGGCCGAGCGCACCACCGACCTGGGCCGCGCCGCCGAGCTCAAATACGGCAAGATGGTGCAGCTTGAAGACGACTTGCGCCAGAGCGAAGCGCAGCTTGCCGAGTTACAAGAGCACGGCCAGATGCTCAAGGAAGAAGTCGGCGAGGATGACGTGGCCGAGATCGTCGCTAAATGGACGGGCATTCCTGTTACCCGACTCGTGGAAGGCGAGACACAGAAGCTCATCGCCATGGAAGAGCGGCTGCACGACCGCGTGGTCGGCCAGGAGGAAGCCATCGAAGCCGTCTCCAACGCCGTTCGCCGCGCCCGGGCGGGGTTGCAGGATCCGAACCGTCCCCTCGGTAGCTTCCTCTTTCTGGGACCAACCGGCGTGGGAAAAACCGAGCTGGCCAAAGCCCTTGCCGAATTCCTCTTCGACACCGATCAGGCCCTCATCCGTATCGACATGTCCGAGTACATGGAGAAACACACCGTGGCCCGCCTGATTGGCGCGCCCCCCGGGTACGTCGGTTACGAAGAGGGAGGGCAGCTTACCGAGCAGGTTCGCCGCAAACCCTATTCGGTGCTGCTTCTGGATGAGATTGAGAAGGCCAATCCCGACGTTTTCAATATCCTGCTGCAAATTCTCGATGATGGCCGCCTCACCGATGGCCACGGTCGCGTGGTCGATTTCAAGAACACCGTCGTTATCATGACCTCCAACATCGGCAGCAACTTGATTCAAGACATCGGCGCCGGGAATCAAGACGCGGTACGCAACGCCGTCACCGGGGTCCTGCGCGAGCACTTCCGACCCGAGTTTCTTAACCGTATTGACGAGATCATCATCTTCAGCTCGCTCTCGAAGGAGCAGATCAAGGACATCGTCGGTATCCAGCTTCAGGCTTTGCAGCGAAGGCTGGGCGAACGCAAGCTCCTCATCGACCTTACGGATCAAGCCAAAGAGCTCCTGGCGGAAAAGGGTTGGGACCAGGTGTACGGTGCTCGGCCGCTCAAGCGCGCCATCCAGCGGAACATCCTGGACAAGCTGGCCCTGGAAGTACTCGAGGGCAAGTTCCACCCAGGCGAGACCGTGGTGGTCGATCGCGACGGCACCAATCTCGTATTCCAGGCCAGGGTCAACGAGCCCGAAGTAGTGGAGGCTGTTCCCTAAGTCTCGACATGCCGGGAGAGGCACAAGGTCTCGCAATCCCGCCGGATCCCGGCGGCAGTCCGGGCGGCGTGACCGCGGTCCTAGGGCAGGACCAGGCTGAGTCTAGCGTCCGGCCGCACGCATCCTAAAGACCTTCAATCGATCGGTCGATGAATCGGTCACGCCAACCGCCCCATCCTGGCCCACCGCTGCCCCGGTAGGCAAGGTAAGATTTGTGTTTCCGAAGGTTCCGATGGTCTTGCCTGTCCCGCTGAACTCCAGCATTCGCGCCAGCCCCGGATCGCTCGCGTACACGTTGCCGCTTCGCGGATCGACGGCCAGGTACGGCTCATCGTACGACTGAGGCTGCCAGTCCTTCACTGGCCAACTGCGGAGGAACTTGCCGCCCGGAGTGAACTCCTGAATCCGCTGATTCCAGAAGTCTGACACGTAGACCTGACCCTCGGGCCCCAGCGCTACGGACGACGGCTCCTGGAACTGGCCAGACCTGCTTCCCGCTGTTCCCCACGAGAACAAGTACTTCCCGCTGCTGTCGAACACCTGAATGCGCCGGTTACCGGTGTCGGCCACGTATATGCGCCCGTCCTTGGACACCGCAAGCGAGCGAGGCCCATAGAATTGGCCCGGCCGGGAGCCAAAGACGCCGCCCCACGATCGCTCAAACCTACCGTCCGGACTGAACACCTCGATGCGTTGATTCCACGTGTCCGCTACAAACACTTCGCCCGTCGGGCCTACCGCCAACCCCAGCGGGGAGTCCGTTGAGCTGAACTGCCCGGGACCCTTACCTGCGCTTCCCCACGCCCGAATCTCACCCCCGCTGCCGATCTCGACGATCCGGTGATTGAGCGTATCCGCGACGTACCATTTTCCGCCCGGTCCAGCGGCTACATCGCGAGGGCCATTGAGCGGCGATCCTGGCGCGCCCGAGTAGCTGGCGGCTACCAACGCGGAAACCTGAGGCATCTTGGTGACGGTAACACCTGGAAGTGCCTGCGAGTAGTGCTTCCCTCCGGGCACTAGATCGCGCCGCACGAGGAAGTACAGCTGGCGATAGCCCCGCAGGCCAAACGGTTTGCGATATATCAGCCAATTCCATATGTGGTGCCAATCTTCCGAGGTTCCCGTAATCGTCGGCACGACCGGAGCCTGACCGTGTAGCACCCACGACCAGTGGGTTGGGAACCAAGTCATGTAATCCTGCGGGAACCACCAGTTCCAGCGATACTGCTGGACGACATAATGGTGGATCAGCTGCGGGCCGTACTTATCGAACTGGGGACCAAGCATGATCAACACCGGGCAGTACTGCCCGCCGCACTGTGGGCCGGCAAAGGTCGAGGTCTCGTCGACGTGCGTGTAATTGCGGAAGTACCAGATAAACGGCCAGCCGCCCACATCGGTGTCGTCCAACCCGATTGGAGTGTTCTTTCCCTGGAGGCGCGCGGCGATCTGGTTGGTCTCGTGGACCACCGTCTTGACGTCCTGAGCAGATTGCACGTAGATCAACATCTCCGTGGGATTGGCACCATCCTCGAAATTCAGAGCAAATGTGCTGTGCGCCTCGAGCAAGAAAAGGAGTGAGGCAACCGTGGCCAGAACCGCGAAGGCTATCGGTCGACCCGGCGATCGCCACGAAAACACCTCCCGTCCGCCGGGAATCAACAACCGAAAGGCTCTGCCCAGAAACAAGCCCGCCAGAAGCAGCAGCGGAAGTAAGATGTGCAACACGAGCCACGGCATCTTTTCTCCTGCCCACGAGTAAAGGCCGAAGGCCATGATCGCCCACCAGATCAAGAACGTCGTGTAAAGATTGCGACGCACGAAGCCGTAGATAATCCCGGCCGCGCCGAAGAGCAGGCCCAGTTGCTCGTACAAGGGCAGTAGCAACAGGTAGTAGAACCACGGTTCGTTGCCGCGGTCGACGTTGTGCTGGCTCAGCCAGTAGAAGATGCCACCGATCACGTCGCCGCGGCACGGATTGAGAGGGAAGTTATTCCCCTGACAGGTGCCGTTGTTCAGCAGTGGCTGTGTGTAGTCCCAGATGCCCTTCGGGTTGGTGAAGAAGCTGGAATACAGGACCACGATGATAGCGATGAAGATGGATACGGCGATGAGCCACGTATCGAGGCTCGTCGCTTTGATCGCTCTCAGGACAGGCCCATCCTCGTGGTGAATGGCCTCCCGTACACCCTGGAAGATGAGGAACGTTCCGAAAATGAAGAAGCTCAGGTAGGCCGCTTCCATTGACGACATGGCCAGCGCTGCCGCCGCTGAGCCCACGTACAGATAATGGGACCGGGGTTTCTCCAAGTACTTGACGATAGCGATGAACATCACGAGGGAAAAGAATGCCAGGTACACATCATCTCGAATAAAGCGCGAGTAGTAGACGAACGCCGGCGAGATGGCGATCATGGCGCTCGCCAAGACAGCACCCGGCCGGCTGAGCACTCGTCGCAAAAAGTAGGGCAGGGCAATGAGTGCCGTTCCCATCAGGACCGGGAACAATCGGGCCGAGAAGTCGCTGACGCCAAACAGCGTGTAAAAAAGCGGTAGAATCTCGAACTTCAGTGGGCCGTGCATGAGCGGATCGTAAACATAGCCATGACCGGCAAAGAGCTGCCAGGCATAGTAAGCGTGCAAGCTCTCATCGTGATGCACCACCCTGGCGCCGACGTCCCAGATGCGCACGATGAAACCGCCTAGCACGATGGCCGAGTAGGCGACCAATTCCCAGGTGACGGTGGAGAGCAGGATGCGCTGCCAGCCGGCGAGAATGGGACGCTCGAGCCAGCGGCGTTCCGGCTGATCGATGGCGATCGAAGGGTTAGCCAACGGTCATCCTCAGTACGGGCTCACCAGGTTGTTCTTCACGTAGTAGTAGAAATCTACCGAACCGCGAGGACCAAAGGGGCGGCGATCGATCAGCCACTGCCAGATCACGTTCCAGTATCCCGGATTTACCGCGCGAGACGCCGCGCTCTGCCAGCTGAGCGACTTGTAATCTTCCGGGAACCACCATCGGAGGTGGTAGCGACGACCGGTGTAATCGTGCCGTATTTTGGGATATAGTGCCGGTTGATCGCCGGCATCCACGATGATCACGGGGTTGGACACGTACGGCTTCTGCATTAACTGAGAGCCCGACGGGTAGCCTACATTCGGCATGTCGCGCAGGTACCAGGCGAAGGGCCAGGTGTCGAGCGAATCGATGGAGACGTGAAGATTCGGCCCCAGGGTTGCTTTGTGCGACAGGTTCAGGATGTCCGCCGCTACCTTCGGCGTATCGGGCGCGCTCTGGGTGTAGACCATCATCTCCACGGGATTGGCGCCGTTCACGAAATTTACCTCGAAGGTGCTGTGCAGCTCGAGCAAACTGAGCCCGGCCAGGATGATCGCCACGACGATCCGCCACGCGCCGCGCGTTCGGAACACTGCTGCCACAAACATCGACGAGAGCAAGAGAAACGGCAGAAGCGGATGGATCATGAGCCACGGGAACTTTTCGCCGGCCCACGAGTAAATCGCGAACATCACCACCGCCCAGAACGTGAGGAACGTCGTGAAAAGTGACGGCTTTCGCAGGAAGTAGATGATGCCACCAATTCCGAAGACAACCGCTATCTGCTCGTACAAGCCGAAGAGAAACGTGAAGTAGAACCAGGGCTGGCCGCCCCGAGCTACATGGTCCTGACTCAACCAGTAGAACAGGCCGCCGATCAGATCCTTCCGACAAGGGTTGAGCGGGAAGTTATTACCCGCGCAGGCCTGTCCGTTCAGGTTGAAAAATGCGTGGGCCGAATCCCAAATACCGTTGAGATTCGTGCCGACCGTCGAGTACGTGAGCAGCAGAACGGCGGCGATGATCGTCAAACCATTGATCCACTGGCTCCGTCCAAGACTCGACACGGCTTCGAGAAATGGCGAGCGGCGGTCCACCGCTACCGAAGCCGCCGCCTGTCGCAGCACCAGAGCAATCAATCCCAGGGCGACCACCAGCGGAACCGGCCACACCCGGCCGCTCGCCACTGTCGCGACGATAGCTATTCCGAGCAACACCGCAAATCCGCCCATCCACGAGAACGGCACCGGGCCCGAAGTGAGGGCCGCGAGGCGATCCAGCCGATCTTTCCCGATTTGGCGCCTCGCCGAATACTCGGCCAGCAGCGTCAGCAAGATAAAGCTTCCGAACACGAACAGCGTTATGTACGTGTTTTCTTTGGCAGCTAGAGACAGAGCGATCGACGCCGCCCCCAGGTAGAAGTATCGAACCTGATGACTCCGAACGAAGCCGAATAGCGCAATAGCCATGGTGAAAGCGAAAAATGCGGTGAAGATGTCGTTGCGCTCGAAGCGCGAGAAATACACGAAGGCGGGAGAGAAGGCGATGAACGCGGAGCCCAGAAGCGCTCCTACCCGACCGAGGCGATCGCGCAAAAAATAGGGCAGGACCACCAACGCGGCCCCGAAGAGGACCGCCATCAGCCTGCCGGTGGTATTCGAGACGCCAAATAGGAAGAACAGCACCGTCGTCACAAGAAACTGGAGCGGTCCGTGGTAGACGGGGTCGTACTGATATCCGACGCCGGTAAAGAGATTCCAGGCCGTCCATGCGTGCACCGCCTCGTCCCCGTGCATCGCCCGGGATCCAACGTCCCAGATGCGCACGAGAAAACCGCCCGCTAAGAGGACCAGATAGAGCGCCTGCTCGCGCGAGACGGCCGGAAGCGAAGCCCGGTGAATCGAGGCCTGGCTTCGGGACGGCAGAGGCCAAACCTTGGCCGGCTCGGCTGAGGACGTCGGTGGCGATGGTGAGGAAGCCGGAGCGACGCCCAGTGGCGAACGTTCGCGGAAGCGGGGCCGCCGGCGAGATGGGGACGTGGGTCGACTCATACCAGAATTGCTATGGATTCTACAGGTAGCGCGCGTGCCGCGTTAGGATCCCTTGGACGGCTGACCCATGGTGCTCTTGATTGACACTCTCGTCCACGCTCCGTCCCTCGGAATAAGGCCATAGCCGGTGGCAGCGAGGTCTGCCACGCTAGGACGGATGTAAACGAGTTGATGCGGGATGTACAGCGGAATCCATGCGGCCTGGTTTATCAGTAGCTGTTGGGCGCGATCATCCAGGCGGTTTCGCCTCTTCCAGCGCCATGTCGCGTCGGCCGAAGCAACCAACTTGTCAAAGTTAGCGTTGGAGAAGTGGACGCTGTTGTTCACCGAGTCGGACCGCCATTGTCCGGACAGCCAATCGTGAGGGTCGGGGTAATTCGCGGACCAGCCGAGCAAGTACAGAGGAAGTGAATTTGCCTGGACCTTGGCGAAGAGAGTGTTCAAGGTGAGCGCACGCGCCGTGGCTTTAACGTGTAAATTCTTGCGCCATGACGCGGCAACCGCGCCGGCGAGGCTGGCGATTGGTTGGCCGGTGGTTGGCGAGCCGGGATCACTGGCATAGTACAAAGTAAGCGCCGGGAGGTGTTTCCGCGATCCATAGCCCGCAGCGACCAGTGCCTTTCGCGCCGCGGACGGATTGCTCGGCAGGGGTTTGACGTGCTTGTCGTAGCCCGCCTCGCCTGGAGGAACATAGCCCACGAATGGCGAGGCAGAGTCTCCAAGGGATGCCTTCACCAGCTTCGGGCGATCGAGCGAAAGCGTCAGAGCGCGGCGTACCTGAACATTGTCGAACGGCTTGTGCAGCATGTTCATGTAGATCCCGTTGATGGCGAGCATGGTCACATCGTGCATACCGCTCGACTTGAGGTAGGAGCTTTCAACGTCGGGCAAGCTCGCGACGTCCAACTGGCTGTGCACGTACTGTAGAAGGCTGTTCGTCGGCAGGCCGGTCAACGTAATCGATACGTCCTGACGCGCCCTTTTTCCCCAGAATCGCTTGTTGGGAACCAACTGCAATCCCACGTTCGGGTCCCACGACTTCAACTCGTACGGCCCACTCGAGATTGGCGATCCATACCAGGATGTGCTGGTCATTCCCACCTTCGTGAGCCGGTTCTTGTCGAGGGCAAAGCTGGTCGGATAGGTGAGTTCCATGAGGAAGTATGGTACCGGCCAGCGCGCCGTGATCTGCATGCGATAGCGATCCAGCACCCGGACGCCGGTGAGCGACTTGGCTTTGCCGGCCAAATACGGCGCCGCGCCCTCGATGTCGAGCAAGTAGGTCGGGGCCGACGGAGATTTGACACTCGGGTTGAGACTTCGGCGAATCGAGTACGCGAAGCTGTAAGCAGTCAGCGGATCGCCGTTGCTGAAATGCATGCCGCGCCGCAGATAGAAGGTATAGGTTCGGTGATTGTGCGACAGAGTCCAGCGCCACGCAGCACCAGGTACGACCTTGTACGAGGAGTTGAGCCTCACCAAACCGGCGTACAGCATGTTTGCGAGCTCTACATCCTGCTCGTCGGCCACCAACGCCGGATCGACCGTGGGAGAAGCATCCGGCATGGCCAGGCGTAAGACAGGCGTCGCCTGGTGCGCGCGCACCGTCTTTCCTGCCGGCTGCCGCGCCAGAGTCAGCGTGGGCAGGGCAGCAATCAAGAGTATAAGGAGAGCTGCGCGGCCTAGCGCGACTGGTCTCACCCGCACCGCTCCTCACGACGCCGCGGCCGCGTCGGAAACCCCCGCGCCGTTCGCCGGATGGAAGGGCGGCTTGGACGCCCTCGGCTCATTCGACGGCGCGCAGTAGCCGGAGCTCCTCCGGACTGGGACTGGGCGCGGGCCGGCCGGCAAGAATGGCGGACGTTCGCCGGCTCTCAATCAACGGCCGCGATTGCAGGGCAATTTTCTGACGCTCGGCCTGTGACAACGACCCGTTGTTATTAGCTCGCGAATGGAGCAAGCCGGAGTTGACCGAGACCACGAGCAAAAGCGCCGCCGCACAGCTGCCGACTGCTGCCGGCATCATCCGCCCCGCAGCAAGTAGAGGTCCCAGGCGCGTTCTTCGAGCGACGGAGCCGGCAATTCGATGTTCGACTTCCACAGGCACCGGCCGAGCCGGCATGGACCACGATGCAATTATTCGATCCATTTGACGCATATCCTGCAGATCGCGGCCGCAGGACTCACAGCGGCGGACGTGCTCCTCGACAATACGGCGGTCCGGCAAGGTCAACTCATTGTCGACGTAATCGGACAATTGAATCGCGTCACAGCGGTCCATAGATGTCCGCCCTTTCTTCCCTCCGGTACGCCTCTCGGAACATGACACGCGCTCGCGACAGCCTCATTCTCACCGCTTCCGGCGAGACGCCGACGATCCGGCCGGTTTCCTCCGAAGTAAAGCCCTCCGCCAGGCGCAGGACCAAACACATTGCATACTCTGGTTTCATCGTGGCCAGTGCCGCCTTCACCGCTTCCCGCTCAGGAATGAGTTCTTCACCTCCGTTGCAACAGAGGGCGGCGTCTTCCCGCGGGCCATCATTCCACGGCATCCAGGAGATGACCTTTCGACGTCGTAGTACGTCTCGAAAACGATTCGAGGCGATGCGATAGAGCCAGGGAACGACGTTCGAATCGGGTCGTAGCTTCGGGAGAGCCTCGTAGGCACTGAGGAACGTGTCATGAGTCAGGTCGTCCGCCAACTCCCGGCTGCCGCTGAGGCGCAAAAGATAGTTGTAAATCTGTGCCTTGTGCTGCTCGTATACAGTAGTGAACGCGTCCTCTTCCTGCCGGCGGAGCTGTTCGATGAACGCTGCTTCCAATGCAATTGCCATGGGAGACGTGACCCTCCTGCCAACTTCAACGAGCGGTGAGGTGGGAACGCAACCGGTGGCTCTCTCCTTTGCGGTTGGTGACCTATTCTCGCTACAGCCCCCCTTTTTCCACAACTTCTGATTTTTCCTTGACATAGCGTGGCCCATAGACTTACAGTGCGCTTATCAGCAGGGAGGAATACATGGAACGGCGCTCCCCTCGCGTCGGCCCAATTCACTTCGGCATGCACGTCTTTGACGCGCATGATCAATTGCTGGGCACGGTGGTCCTGGCCCGGAAGGATCACTTTGTGATGCGCCAAGAATTGGGCATGAATCAACTAGTAGCCGTGCCTGCCGTGGCGGTTACCGGAGTGATTGGCGGCATCGTGTTCCTGAGTCTCACTCCGGGAGAGATCGAGATCTTCTGCAGCACCCTTGAGCGGAAAGAGCGCGGGGCTAGTGGCTTCCGACTCCTGCCCAGGCTTGTCCCGCCTCAGAAGCTGATCGATCAAACTTCCTAGCTAACCGGCTCGGCGGTCCTGCCCAAGTGACAGGTGGGCCAGGTTACCCTCGGTGATGGCCCAAGCCAGCGCCCCTGCTCCGGTCGCGAATTCGGCATGATGCTGTTCTCCGCTCAAGTTGTCGACCCACTCGAATATGGTTTCCGGCTGCGAACCGAACAAAGAACAGATGGTATCGTAAGCGCGCCACGCTTGTCCTTGCCGAGCCTGGGCGAGGGCCAGGTATGAGGAGATCCAGGGCCACACGCCTTCGTTGTGATATTGGCCCGGTGGATAGTGGCTCGGACCTATGTCGTCCGGCACGTATCCGGGTTCGATAACCGAGGGGCCGAACGGCCCCTCGAGCGTATCGAGATACTGAAGCACCTCGTCCGCCACCCCGTCAGGCGCGACGCCGAAGGCCACCAGCAACGCAGTATCCAGAGAGCGGCGGAGGGACACGGAAGCGTCTGTTCGGTAGTTCACGTAGTAGCCATACCGCGAAAGCAGGTGGCCATTGATTGCCGCCGCTACGTCGCCCGCCAGAGTAAGGCATTGGTCCGCGCGGCCATCACGTTGCACCGCCGCGAAAATGGTGCCTGCGGCGCGCAGCGCGGCATACCATACCGCTTGCGTATACGAGACGTTGCCCGAGCGCAAAAGCGTATCCGCCCAATCTTCGTTTGCTCCCTGCTCAAGGAGCAGGTCGCCGTCCTCATCTCGACTCTGGAGGTACGAGATCGCACGATCCACATGGGTCGCCAAACTCGTGAGGATATCGAGGTCGCCGCTGGAAGTGTAGTAGTCAGCCAGCGCGATGATCAGCCACGCAACGCTATCAAGATCCGCTCGGACCGTGTAGATCTCGCGAGTTCCGGCTGGAAAGTCGGGAGTCTGGATGTACACCGATGTGGGGAATGCGCCTACCTCGCGCAGTAGCTGGTCTCGCGTGGGCCGAAAGGCGTCGGCTTCGGTCCAGTGGGCAAAGCGCTTGTTTCGAAATATGAAGGTCTCCGGCTTCGAATGCTCGTCGATTTGGTAAGACCAGTAGCGGCGAAGGAGCTCGCCCGAAAGTTCAGACCGGCCGAGCCGGTTCAGGCCGAGGCATACCACGCCGGTGTCCCGCGCCCACATTCCCAGATAGGTCGGGCCCGGCATGATAATTCGCCCTATCTGAGTGGACACTGTCATCCGATCGATAACCCGACGAAGGACATCCAACACGCGCTCCATGTCTAGCTGGATTTGTCCCGCAACGCGCTCCGTCAAGTTTGTCTCTCCTCCACGGTTGGTTTCCTTCCGAACGGGTAGATGGTCGCATCGAGTGGGAGTCTACGCCACGCAAGGTAAATAAGATAGACCCCGATCGTGAATACGACTACCGACACGACGTAGCCAAAGCGATTGTGGACCTCCTGATGAAGCAGGAGCGTAAGGAGCTCAAGAGCCAGAGGCGGCACGATCATGGTCGACTTCGTCAGCCACAGAATGACCATGGTTCCCGCAGTCGCGAGGAAAATAGAAAGTGGCTGATAACCCAGATACTGGGCGATCAGCCAGGCATACAGCCCGGAGACCGACGGGGCTACGATGATCCTCCGCACATTCAGTTCCACTGCAACCGGGTTGATGAATACCAGGTAGGTCAGCGCGCCGAATGGAGGCAGCAGGAGGAATTTCAGGGTCCGGCCGGACAGCACGTCGGCGACCACCAGGATTGCGGGCACGAGAACGATGGCGGAAAGTTGGCGGACGGTGAGCTGCACGAACCAATCTACTTCCCGTGCTCGGGAGGTTCGCGGCGGCTGCGCAGGAAGTGCTCGAGATCTTGGATGAGCTCGGGACTCGGCGCCGGTCCTTCGCCCGCCGCCTGTGCTTCAAGCTGCGTGACGTATTCGCGCGCCTCGGGATTATCTCCCAGTGCCTCCTCGATGCGGTCCAAAAACGAGGCCGCTTCCAGTTCCAGAGGCTTGAGATGTAGCGGCGTGTGCAGTAGCGCTTCGAGGCGGCGAAGAAGGGCCAGAGATACCGCGGGATTTGGCGAGGCCGAGATGTAATGCGGGACGCTGCCCCAGAGGCTGATGGCGGGCTTGCCTCTCGCGCGCCAGGTCTCGTGAAGCACTCCGATGATACCTGTCGGGCCCTGATACGTCGAGGTTTCCACCCCAAGCTGGTGAAGCGCTGTTCCCATTCGTCCCGGGTAGCCAAAGCCCGTGAGCCTCGGTTCTATGGTATGCGGCACATCCGCCAGCAGCCCACCCACGGTAACTAATCGCGACGCACTGGTCTCCGTGGCGATGTCCATGATTTGCTGAACGAACGTGCGCCATTTCAGCTGGGGTTCGTTCCCGATGAGCAGGATCGCGTCGCGTCTGCTTCGAGGCAAACGCTGCGCAAAAAAAGTGTTGGTCGGCCACTGCAGTTGCCTCTTGCCTCGAGGGCCAAACACGATTGATGGCCGCGTCTCAGTAAAGTCAAAAAAGGGCTCGGGATCGATCGAGGCGAACTGGGTGCCGTCCAAGGTCATCAACATTCGGGTCAGAGCGTAGGTCGCAACCTGAGACGCATCATTCCAGCCGGCGAAGGCGGCCACGAGCACAGGTTGGCGCAGGTCCGGAATCCGTGTCGTGGTGCGGTACTCTCCGGTCATGCTCCCAGCAGGGTAGCACGTACCATGCCGATACAGCGTCGCAGGCTTCGCCCCCTGGGTGGTTGACCACGGCGTCGGCGTACCAGATCTCAGAGAGCGGCAAACGCGGTCCCCCAGCACGACGTCTTCCCTCTGTAGCGCGGGCGGACGCGAAACGCCGGCCTCCCACCACGGAAGCGAAGGGTTCCGTAAGGGCACTTCCGGATCCTGGCTATCGGCGAGCCAGTGGCAGGTGCGCTTGATCAGTTCTCCCCGGCGAGCCCGTCATGATGCGGGTACCCTGCTACCCCCGAGGCTGCCCTCAGACCAAAATGGCCCTCTCCTTCCGATAGAGGCTGCTCCATCTCGTGTAACCCTAGAATCAGGCGTGAGTGAGATCAAGGGACGCCTGGGAGGGCCGCGAGAACCCCTTCAGCACGAGCTGGAAGAACGTCTCGAGCCCAACGCTCGAGGCGGTCGGTGGTTGCGCCGGCACCTGGCCGGTCCGGTGGCGGCCCTGACCACCAC
>JBOGSL010000144.1:0-4992 GCA_050695395.1 Chloroflexota bacterium
GGGCCGGCGAGTTCAGCGGTACCCGTTGCAAGAGGCAGGGCTTTTCGATCCCTGCCTTCTTTCAGCAGCGTCACGATTTGGCGGGCGCCCTGGAGGCTTGCCGCTCGTATGGCGATAAACATGTGGACTACGTGTCCGTTGTTGTAGTACCGGACGACACTGCCGTTATGTAGTATGCCAGCGCCCCGGAATCCAAAGTCGATCGCGTGCACCGTGGCTTGCCGTGGCGGAAGCGCGGCAGGTTGGGGCGACCGGGCGACGGAAAACAGCGTGTGAGGCCCCTGGCCATTGTGGTTGCTGATGTTGAGGGCCGCATAGAGACCCGGTTGAAGAACGACCTGCAGGGCGGTTATGCCTCGCGGGGCATCCGAGTCCATGACCAGAGCGCCCATTACTTCGGTCACATTGTTGAGGTCGTTCGAAGCCTTGCTCCGGGTGAATGCCTGGATCTTCGCCGGCGTCACTCCCGGATTCAAGCGGATAAGGAGCACCGCAGCGTCCTTTGTTCCTGTGGTCCGGATGCGCACGTTTACGGCTCCCGACGTGAGACTTCCAACCACGCCAATGGAAGAGGGTGTGACGTGTATGTAGACAGTCCCGAGGCCGGCGCTTTGCGTCGCAGCGTGCGACAGCGTGGGGACTACGAAGGCGGCCGCCAGTATGGCGGCGGTGAGGGCTCTAACGAGTCGGGGCATAAAACTTCTTCCTAACTTTGCTCTTTCGTTGAACGGTGTCACTTCCCGGCGGCACCCGAAGCTCGCTATTTCGCGACGGGCGACTGGAAGTATTGACGAGGACGATTCGTTGCGCTTGCTGGTCCGTACCTCCTTCACAGCGGTCAGATGGCAAAGATACGCCGCGAGGCGAGTTGGGACCGCGAGTAGCCGCTGGGGACAGCGTATCTTCAAACCCGTCCCAACGTCACGGGACTCTGATCCTAAAGCTGTCCTACGGCGTCCGGATCCAAGTGAGCCGTGCATAAGCGGTGGGTGCGAGCGCTAAGCACTCCGATAGCGAGGAGAATCGGCATGGCAAGCTAACTCGTCTCCCCCGCCTGACCATTTCATGCCGGCGGTTCTATGATGCCGTGTGACATCCCAGACCACGGAGCCCGCATTCTCGCCGGCAACAGGGGCGGACATGTCCCCGGTGAGCCGGCAACACGACCCGATATTGCTTTTGGCGGCCATCCTCATCTCGCTCGTCTGGGTATTCGACCAGGGGAACGGAAAGGTGCTCCAGCCGGGGCTGGTGGCGTTGCTGCTGATCGGGGCACTCATCGCTCTTCTCGCCTTCCGTCGATGGCGGTATTCGCCCGCTTTGACCCTTGGCTTCACCCTGCTCGTCACGTTGTCGGATCGGGTGCCCCGGACACCATACGTCGGCAGCGACGTCATGGCCACCACGCGCGAGGCCATCGCCGCGCTGTTCAGCGGTCACGATCCCTATACACACGTCTACCTGACCTCGAACCCCGCAGGTGCGCCCATGCCCTACCTTCCCGGCGAGACCCTTTTCTACGCCATACCCCAGCTTCTCTTCGGACGCATTCAGGTCGCCGACCACTGGACGGGTATCGGTGTGGTGATATTGCTGGCTGCGCTGGCGCCACTTGCCGGCTGGGGACGATCAGCGCTCCTTGTCGCAATCTATGGCGCTGCGGGGTTCACCATCCAACGCTCCCTCGACGGCAGCAACGATACCTCCCTGGCGTTTCTCATCATCCTCGCCGTCGTCTTGCTCGCCGCAAGCAGGGCAACCGATGGCCGAACATCCGCGGCTATGTTCTGGCTGAGTGCCACCTTTGCGGCTTGGGCGTTGCTCTTCAAGGAGTTGAGCTGGCTGGTATTCATGCCCCTGGCTCTCGGTTTCCGGTTGTGGGAGCCGAGGTGGCGGGCTTACCTGGGGGTCGCGCTCGGCGTGCCGGCTCTTGTGCTGCTGGCGTTCTTCCTCTGGAGTCCCACCGGGTTCATGCACAACGTCGGCGGCGGGCTCACCTACCACTCGGGTCCATCGGGCCTGAATCTCTGGGCCCTGCTCTATGGCCTCTGGCCGCACGCGAGTCGCTTTCTGTTACACGCCGCCCCATTTCTCGAGGCGGCTGTCGCTCTGGGATTGACCGGTGTCGCGGCCCCGAGGCCACCAGGGGGGCTCGGGGCAGCGCTTCTCGCGGGTGCTGGGGTGCTTACCGCTGTGCTTCTCGTTGCGGGCTACTCGACCGGGTCGTACTTCGCTCTAGATTTTGCTGTGGCGTCCGCTGGAGTGTGCCTGCTCGGATGGGATAGCCGGTCCGGCTCTCATATCACGTCAGATGCGGCGCCGGCTGGCTTTGAAGCATCCGGTGGGTTCGATCGACGTATGTAATTCTGGAGCTAGGAAGGCATATCCATCGGTACATTCATCTCTATCATCATTCCGACCCGCAACCGCTCCCGATTGCTCGATCGCTTACTCACCTCGATCTCCCGTCTGGGCTACTCAGATTTTGAAGTAATCGTCGTGGACGATGGCTCCGCGGACGACACGGCAGGGGTGGCTGAGCGGCACCGCCGCGACGGGCTCCCGCTCCAGTACCTGCACCAGGACTGGGCGATGATGGGCGCCGCCCGTAACCGGGGCGCCGCACAAGCACGCGGAGACATCCTGGCATTTACCGACGACGACTGTGTGGTCGATCCGAACTGGCTGCGGGAGCTGGCGCGGGTCTTCGCCGAGCAGCCGGATGTTCTGGGCGTGCAAGGCAGAACCGTGACGGACCACGCAGCTATGACGCCGTTCACGCGCCAGATCGAGCAGCTCCAGGCGGGGCAGCCGTATCGTACGTGCAACATCGCCTATCGAACGGGCGTAGTTCGAGAGCTGGGCGGATTCGATCCCCTACTGATACGCGGCGAGGACGTGGTGATGGGGATGCGAGTGCTGGAACGGGGAGCGATCGCGTTCGCTCCAGATGCCATCGTCATTCACCCTCCCCGTCCCAAGGAATGGGCCGATCGCCGTGCCTGGCGGACGTTGCTTGAGAGCGAGCTGCACTTCAAAAGCACGTATCCTCAGTACGCCGCCGCCCGATCCCAGACGCTCTCAGTGCAGCGAGCCGATCATGTCTTCTCGCGATGGTTGTTATTGCCCCTCCGCCGCTATTGGCGCTGGCATTGGGGCTATCTTCGCCGCCATCCCACCGCTTACGCCCGCCAGGTCCCGCGGATTGTCCGCGAGAAGCTGGCTCTGTTCAGCTTGCTGCCCTACTTTCTTTCTCGATGGCGAACTCTCAACATCAAGTGAGGGTGAGCGTCGTGGTACCGACTCGTAACCGGGCCGGTTACCTCGCCAATCTTCTGGCCGCAGTCGACGCCCAGGATCACCCGTGTTTCGAGGTGCTCGTCGTTGATGACGCTTCGACGGACAGCACCTCCGAGCTGCTCTCGGCTTGGGAAGGACCGACCCATCGTGTCATCCGCATGCCCCGCTCGGAGGGCAGCTACGCTGCTCGTAATGCCGGCTGGCAGGAAGCGCGCGGAGACATCATCGCCTTTACCGATGATGATTGCCTTCCGCGCCCCGACTGGCTTACCCGTTTAGAGAGCGCTCTGGAGGATCCGGCGTTGCTCGCTGTCCAGGGAACCACCGTGACAGACCATAGCCGGCGTACACCCTTTACCAATCAGATCGAGCAGATTACGGGCGGTGCGCCGTACCGGACCTGCAACATTGCGTATCGCCGGCCGGTGCTCGAAAGGCTTGGCGGTTTCGACGCTTCACTGCGTTGGTATGCGGACAACATCCTGGGCTTGCAGGTAGCCGGAACAGTGGGCTTTGCCCCGGGCGCAGTTGTCGAGCATCCACCTCGGCAGCGCGATTGGCGAGACCGGCAGACCTGGCTGGCTCGATTCCAGGCCGACGCGATCCACCGGCGCGAGCTACGCCGGTTGGGAGTCGAACGGCACCAGCCGCCCGGCGCGTTCCTTCCTCTGGTCCTCTGGGTTGTCCGGCCTCTCATCAAGCAAAGCGGGAGGCACGCGCTGTATCTGCTGCGCCATCCGCGCCTCTACGCAGCTGGTATTCGTCCCGTGATCCGCGAGAAGGTCGCAATGCTCCAGGCGCTGCGGGACTTCTGGACGCAGCCTTCGGCCGGAAGCGAACGTCTGCGGGATCTGCCGGCTAAGCCGGTGATCAGTGTGGTGATCGTAACGAACCGACGCCCCGCGATGTTGCGCGATCTTCTCTCCGAGCTGAAGCGGCAGAGCCGCGTCCCGGACGAGGTCATTGTGGTGGACCATGCCGCCGACGAGGATACTCGCAGCGTCGTGCTCGATGCGGCGGCGATCTATGTGGCCGCGCCGAACGTCACGCTTGGTGCTGCCCGACAGGCCGGTGTTGATGCGGCGAACGGAGACGTTATCGCCTTCACCGACGACGATTGCTTGCCCTCCGAGCGATGGCTGGAGATGCTGCTGGCGGCATTTCGAGATCGCCCGGAGAGTTGGGGTGTGCAAGGAGTAACCCGACGGGAGAAGGGCGAAATCGGCGCGCACGGAGTCTCCGTTTCCCGGCCCGACAGGCTCTACCGCACCTGCAACATCGCCTATAGACAGGATGCTCTAGATAGAGCGGCCGGCTTCGACGTGGGCTTTCATGGATGGTTCGAAGATACCGCCTTTGGGGCGAAGGTGCTCGTTCACGGCCCCATCAGCTTTGCCCCCGAGGCTCTGGTCACGCACCGCGCGATGGCTCCGAGCTGCCTCGGACGCTCTGATTGGAAGACGTTGCTTTCGGACGAGCGCCGTCTGGCGTCATCCTATCCGTCCTTCTATCGAAAGGTCCGCGGCCCAAATGTCACCACCGTACTACTTGGGCGGTGGCTCCTCGGATCCCCACTCAAGACACTCGCTCGTGAGCTCCCTCGAGCCCCGCGTCACCCGATCGCCTACCTGCGGCTGGTCCGCCGGATCTTCGCGGAGCGTCGCGCACTCATTGAGGCATGGCGAGACTAGC
>JBOGSL010000145.1:0-12000 GCA_050695395.1 Chloroflexota bacterium
AGACGACAATGACCCTGGTGATGGACCTGATCCGCACGATTCGAGCAACTCGCTCTGAGTACAAAGTACCTCCGGGAAAACCGGTTTCCGCTGCTATAGCCGCCGGCCCCGAAACCGTCAAGCTCAAGTCGGAGATCGACACCATTGCGCGCCTCGCCCACCTTCAGCCGGTCACCCTCTACGATGTGATGCCGCACCGGCCGGAGCGCTCCGTCTCCCTCCTGGTGGGCACGACATCGGTCTTCCTACCTCTCGATGAGATGACGGATGTTGAGGCCGAGAGACAGCGGCTTGCGGGAGAACTGGAGAAGGCTGTGAAGCATCTGAGTTCGGTATGCTCCAAGCTGGATAACCCCTCATTCCTGGATCGAGCCCCGGGTGACGTAGTGCAACGTGAGAAGGAGCGGGCGGCCACCATCGAGGATCGCATTCGACGCTTTCAGGCGCGCCTGATGGCGCTCACTTGACGCTCACCCTTAGCAATCGCGCTTTTCTTTCGGCAGTCGCCGCGAACCTCGCGGTTGAAGGCGGTGAGACGCTTGCTCGCCCCCAACATGGCGGCCCGGCATGGCTGGCCGGGTGGGATGAAGCGATTCT
The DNA here is from genome assembly GCA_050695395.1 of Chloroflexota bacterium. GTDB lineage: Bacteria > Chloroflexota > UBA5177 > UBA5177 > UBA5177 > JBOGSL01. The sequence goes on from JBOGSL010000145.1 coordinate 598, forward strand.
CTGCAACACGCCTGGCGCGGTCCGAGTCTATGCGTTTGCTGACGCTAGTTCCAACGACGTGCAAGCGAACCTCGATGCTCTAGCAGCCGGCCTGGCCGGCTCCGGTATCCCCGGTCAGCTTTCTCTGATCGTCGTCTTGGTCAGCGTGCGGTCGGTCACGGCCGGCGAGCGCCGTCGGCTGCTCCATCTGTCTCCTCATGCTTACTATCCGGGACTTCGTCCGGTCACGTGCCTGGTCGACCTGTCGACCGCCAATCTGTTCGCGGGAAGCCTCGGGCGCCAGCCGGCAGGAGTCGAGGCGATACGCCGTGCTCTGCGAGGGGATGTTCCCGCGGGAGACGTCGCGGCCGCGCGCGCCGTTCACGCCTCCCGCCTCGATGCCTTCTACCAATTGATGCACGGGCGGCGCCCGTGGGTTACGTATGTGTTGATCGCCGTAAACGTGCTCGTATTTGCCGCCCTCTATGCGACCGGCGGGCTGTCGATCGCCAACCTCGTTCGGTTCGGAGCCCTGGTGCCGGCCCTCGTGCAGGATGGCCAGTGGTACCGTCTGTTTAGCTCGATGTTCCTGCACGCCGGCATTCCGCATATTCTGTTCAACATGCTGTCGCTCTTCGTGGTGGGCACGGTTGCCGAGCGGTTGTACGGTAGCCTGCGCTTTCTCGGGATCTATCTCGGCGCTGGGCTGATAGGTTCACTGGTCAGCTTCGGGTATTCGCTCATTGCCGGCGACCCGCACATCGTCGGAGTCGGCGCGTCGGGCGCCATATTCGGCGCGGCGGGAGCCTTGACCACGCTGCGCTTTCAACCGTCGTACGTCATTCCGGCCGAATTGCGACAACGCATCTCGGCGTCGATGGTGCCACTCGTCGCTCTGAGCCTCCTGCTTTCATACCTCACCCCGCACGTCGACAACTCGGCACACATTGGCGGCCTGCTCGGCGGCATCGCCTTGTCATTCCTGTTTCCGCTCTACCGGCGAACGCGAGGAGTGGGGCTTCCCGCATGAGTGACGGTAGAAAGCTTCTCCTCATCGACGGTCACGCGCTGCTTCATCGTGCCTTCCACGCCCTTCCTGACCTCTCGACTTCGTCCGGCGAGATGACGAACGCGGTTTTCGGCTTTTCCAGCATGGTGCTCAAGGCGATCGAGACACTCGCCCCGAGTCACGTCATTCTGACCATGGATCGGCCGGCTCCGACCTTTCGCCACAAGGCTTACGCGGAGTACAAGGCGACGCGGGCGCGTGTCTCCCCGGACCTGCTGCCCCAGTTCAAGCGAGCTCGGGAAGTAGCGGAAGCAATGAACATGTCCATCTACGAGATGGATGGATTCGAAGCCGACGACCTACTCGGCACGCTCTCCCTGGAGGCGGATCGCGCGGGCTTGCCCACCGTTATCGTCACCGGTGACCTCGACACCTTGCAACTCGTCAGCGACGAGGTCCACGTGATGATGGCGTCCCGCGGCCTTTCTGAGACTGTAGTCTACACGCCGGCTGGAGTGCGAGAGCGCTTTGGACTGAGCCCGGAGCAGCTACCGGACTACAAGGCGTTGGTTGGAGACAAGTCCGACAACATCCCGGGCGCGCCGGGCATTGGCGCGAAGACGGCGTCCAAGGTCATTGGTCAGTACAACGATCTCGAAGGGCTCTACGATCACCTCGGCGAAGTGCCGGACCGGTACCGACAAAGTCTCGAACAAAACAGAGACCAAATATTCCAGAGCAGAATGCTGGCTCGGATTACGAGAGACGCGCCGATCAGCCTCGACCTGGCGGGCTCTGCGTTTCGCGACATCAACCGCTTCGAGCTCATCAATTTATTCCGCGAGCTGGAGTTCAACTCCCTTATTCCCCGCCTGCAAAGTGTCACGGCACCGGCGGAGGTAGCCGGAGAACCGCACCAACTCAGCATCTTCGGGGAAGATGAGCAAACCGAGCGAAGCAGCGGGGCCCAGCTCCACGCGGCGCGCGATCTGAAGGTTCGGCTGGTGCGGACGCCTGAAGAGCTCGGTGCGCTGGTGGACGCTTTACGGCGGGCCGAAGAGTTCGCCGTGGACACAGAATCGACCAGCGTCGACCCCCTGGCGGCGAGCCTCGTGGGCCTGTCGTTCGCCAGCCGAGCAGGTGAGGGCTGGTATGTGCCGGTTGGCCACGTTGAAGGGGAGCAGCTTCCCGTCGAAGTCGTGCTGGAAGCCCTTCGGCCAGTGCTCGAGGATCAGAGCGTGCGAAAGATCGGCCACAACCTCAAGTACGACTTCCTGGTCCTGGCCCAGCACGGCGTCAATCTCGCCGGCCTCAGCTTTGACACCATGTTGGCCGCCTACCTTATCAATCCCACCTCCCGCAGCTTTTCACTCGCCTCCCAGGCCATGATCGAGTTGGGCCTGGAGATGACGCCGATAGAAGAGCTGATAGGCAAGGGCAAAAGCCAGATCACGATGGATCGGGTGAGTATTGAGCGAACGGCCGTGTACGCCGCGGCCGATGCCGACGTTAGCCTGCGTTTGCGAGAGCCCCTTGCCGCAAAGCTGGATGGCATGCAGCTTCAGAAGCTCTTCGAGCAGGTGGAGATGCCGCTGCTCTCCGTACTGGCGCGAATGGAGTTAATCGGCGTGGGGCTGGACACTGCGGTCCTCGGCGCCATGTCGCAAGAAATGAGCGAAGAGATAGGCCGCCTCGAAGGCCGCATCTACGAGCTGGCGGGCAGGCGCTTCAACATCAGTTCCACGCAGCAACTGGGCCAGCTTCTCTTCACGGAATTGAAGCTGCCCTCCGGCCGCCGCACCAAAACGGGCTACTCAACCGACAGCGACACACTCCAGGCGCTCAGCGGCAAACACGAGATCGTCGATCTTATCCTCGAGTACCGACAGCTGATCAAGCTGAAGAACACCTATGTCGATGCATTGCCGTCGCTGATCTCGCCGCGGGATCGCAGGGTTCACACCGATTTCAATCAAACGGTCGCCGCTACTGGGCGGCTGAGTTCCTCGAACCCTAACCTGCAGAACATTCCCGTTCGGGGCGATCTGGGCCGGCGTATTCGCAAAGCGTTCGTACCGGCGAAGGAGGGGCGAGTCCTTCTTGCCGCCGACTACTCCCAGATCGAGCTGCGCATTCTGGCCGCCATGTCTGAGGACGAGGTGCTCAGCGAGGCTTTCCGTCGACACCAGGACATCCACCGCGTCACGGCAGCGCGCATCTTCGGCATGGAGCCGGAGGCGGTCTCAAGCGATCAGCGCCGGCTAGCTAAAGTAGTGAACTTTGGCATCGTCTACGGAATCGGCGAGAACCGGCTGGCGCAACAGACCGGCATCAGTCGCGAGGAGGCGCGGAGTTTCATCGCCAACTATCACGAAACCTATGCCGGCGTCACTCACTTCATGGACCAGATTCGAAAGCGCGCCGCGATGTACGGGTGGGTGGAGACAGCGCTGGGGCGCCGGCGACCGACGCAAGATGTGCTGTCGCCCCATCAAGGAATCCGGCTGGCCGCGGAGCGGGCTGCCGTAAACATGCCGATCCAGGGCACTGCAGCCGATGTAATCAAGATTGCCATGATCCGCCTCGACCGTGTCCTACAAGAGCGCTTCCCAGCCTCCGACATGATTCTTCAGGTGCACGATGAGCTTGTCTTTGAGGTGCCCGAAGAAGACACGAATGAGGTGGCAATGTTGGTCCGTCAGGAGATGGAGCACGCCCTCGAGCTGGCCGTGCCACTCGAAGTCGAGATCAAGGCCGGCCGCGACTGGTACAACATGGAGGCGCTGCAGTAGGCCGGCCTGTGCCTTCGAAAGTAAGGGGATCTGCCCCTACGAAACGTGAGCCAGGCCGACCGATACGACCAGCAGGGCTATGGCGGCGCCGATGGTAACGTTGAAGAGGACGCGCTCGGCGCCTCGGCGAGTGTGAAACACGCTGCCTTCCTGCCCGAACACGCTTCCCAAACTGGTGCCGCGAGATTGCATAAGAATGAGAGTAACCAGGGCAATGTCCAGAATGACCTGGGCAATTCGAAGTGATTCCTGCACGGATTTCCCCTATGACAATTGAAACTACTGTGTGCCGAGGCCAACGCGCCATCCCCAGGCACGTTGGCCAGCGTCCAACTATATCACGGTGATTATTCGTCGTTCCTGCGAAGAGAGCGCTCGATGACAAGCCCCATTAGCGGAAACAAGACCGGCGAGGTCGAGCGGGCGGATCTTACCGAGCCGGCCCCCACGGCCGACGAGGCCCTGCTCGAGCGTCGCTTCGAGCAACCGCAGTTCCTCCACAGTGACGCCTGGCGCCTGTTTCGGATTCAGGCGGAATTCACCGCGGGATTCGACAATCTCACCGGGCTCCCTCCGGCGGTCAGCATCTTTGGGTCAGCCCGGACACCACCCAGCGATCCGTTCTATCGAAAAGCCGAACAGCTGGCCAGCCGCCTTGGCGAAGCAGGGTTCGCGGTCATCACCGGAGGTGGTCCGGGAATCATGGAGGCCGCAAACAAGGGGGCAACCGAAGTTGGGGCGATCTCAGTGGGCCTCAATATCGAACTCCCGTTCGAGCAGTCGACCAACAGCTACGTCAACGTACCCCTGTCCTTTCGCTACTTCTTTGTCCGCAAGACGATGTTTGTCAAGTACTCCGAGGCCTTCGTCATCTTTCCCGGAGGCTTCGGAACACTCGACGAACTGTTCGAGGCACTAACTCTGATTCAGACCGGCAAGCTGCGGCACTTTCCCATGGTTCTCTTTGGCTCGGGATATTGGGGCGGTCTGGTCGAGTGGACGCAGACAAAACTCCTTGCGGAGGAGAAGATCTCGCCGGAGGACCTGAATATCATGAAGGTGACCGATTCGGTGCATGAGACGGTGGAGACCATCGTTCAGGCTCACTCTCGCGAGCCGCTGAACCAGGGCTGGGACTACGGGCCGCTGCACCAACGACCGAGGAGGCCCGAGTGACCAAACGTACCAAAGCACGGGGCTCGCTGGTGTTCCTCGTCGACGTCGACAATACGCTGCTGGACAACGACAAGCTCAAGCACGACCTGGCTGTCAAGATCAAGTCGATGTTGGGTGCGCAGCGCGCCGCACGCTTCTGGCAACTGTACGAGCAGGTTCGCCTGCAACAGGACTTTGTCAATTATCCGGCAACGGTCGAAGCTTGGGTCAGCGAGTTCAAGGATCCGGCGAAAGGTGAGAAGCTTACAGCAGCGCTGGCCGACTGGCCGTTCGACAGATATCTCTATCCGCACGCCATCGACACGCTCGATTACCTGAAAACCATGGGTTCCGTGGTGCTCCTCTCAGATGGCGACAGCGTGTTTCAGCCATTGAAAATCGAAAAAAGTGGCCTCCAAGCGGCTGTAGACAACAACGTGCTGGTCTATGTGCACAAGGAGCAGGAGATGGGCGAAGTCACGAAACGGTTTCCCGCCGATCGCTACGTCATGGTGGACGATAAGCCTCGCATCCTATCGGCGCTCGGTCGGTCCTGCTCGGGCGATGTCACCACCGTGCTCGTTCGCCAGGGTAAGTATGCCTCGAAGCTCGGCCTCTACTCTCATCCGGATTACATCGTCAGGCATATTGGCGATCTGCGAGATTTCACTCGCGAGCAGTTCCTTAGCCCTCAAGCCCCCGAGGCCGCGGCCGAGGCCAGCTGAGGGTAGACTTGGTTAGACGCCGAAGGAGGTGTACTTGAAGAACTAGCTGAAGCGGATGCGGGCACGCGATGACCGGGCCACGAGGTCCGGCTTCGGCCATGCTCGAACTTCAGCTAGCGTGAGTGTCCCATCGTGTTCCGCGCCGCAAACGACTACCGGATTGCTCTGGTGGTCTTTTTTGTTGGAGGCGGATATGGTACTGAAGGCGAGCGATCTTACAAAGAAATACTCCGGCGAGACGGTCGTGCACCGCGTGTCGCTTGTTCTCAACGCCGGAGACCGGCTGGGACTCGTCGGTGCAAACGGGGCCGGCAAGACGACCGTCCTTCGTATGCTTGCCGGATTGATCACTCCGGATTCCGGTGTACTCGTTGTGCGACAAGGCGCGAGGGTCGCGTATCTGCAGCCGCAACCGGCGGCGGATGACGCGAAGACGATTCGCGGAATGCTCGCGGCCTCGGTGCCGGTCGTGGGGGACTTGCACGCGCGACTCGAAGGTCTCGAAGAGGCAGTGGCGGCGGGCGGCGAGGAAGTGCTTGCGGAGTACGACGCGGTACGTGTCGAATATGAGCAGCGGGGCGGCTACGCCCTCGACGCCCGCGTCGAGGAAGTGGCGCGGGGTCTGGGACTCAATCGTGGAGGTTTGGACCGCCGCGTTCACGACCTATCAGGTGGCCTGCGCACGCGTTTATCGCTCGCCTCTGTCCTGCTTATCGGAGCCGATGTCATGCTGCTGGATGAGCCGACCACCTACCTCGATCTTGAGGCCCTGGCGTGGCTGGAACAGTTCGTGGCCGACTCGCGCTCGGCTTTCATCATTGCCTCCCACGACCGGCGATTTCTGGACCGTACCGTATCCGCGATCCTCGAGTTGGACGCCACCGCTCACACGCTTCGCCGTTTCACGGGCGGCTACAGTGAATATTCAGAGGCCAAGCGACTCGAGGCCGAGAAGGTTTGGGCGTCCTATCGAGCGCAAGAGACCGCCATAGCGCGGGCGCGCGCGGACATTCGGCGCACGCGCGAGCAAGCAGCTTCCACGGAGCGGGCCACGACTGACAGCTCGGACCGGCGCCTCGCAAAGAAAGTCGCCTCCAAGGCGAAGGCACGAGAGCGTCGCCTGGAACGGTTCATGGAGAGCGAGGACCTTCTGCGGAAGCCGGTACGAGGCTTTGGCCTCAGTCTGGGCGGATTGGGTCGAGCGGCTGTGCGAGACGATCGCATTGTGTTTGAAATGAAGAACCTGAGCGCGGGCTACGGATCGAAGCGGGTTTTGCGCGACGTGTCTCTGATAGTTCGAGGAGCGGATCGCCTGGCGATCCTGGGAGAAAACGGTGCGGGTAAGAGCACGTTGCTGCGAGTTATCGCCGGCGAGCTCGAACACGCGGGCGCACTCAGGCTGGGTGAGAGCGTTCGTCTGGGAGTGCTCTCGCAGGAAGCCGATCAGCTGGCGCGCGATCAAACCGTGCTGCAGGTGATTCGTGCCCGAACCGCGCTGCCCGAGGATGAGGCGCGCGCCTATCTTCACAAGTTCTTGTTCAGCGGCGAACAATCCCTCAAGAGTGTCGCTCAACTGAGCTCCGGCGAGCGCCAGAAGCTTAGCCTCGCTTGCTTGATTGCCTCAGACGCCTCATGCCTGCTGCTCGATGAGCCCACCAGCCACCTTGACATTCTCTCGCTGGAGGCTGTCGAGTCGGCTCTCGGTGCGTACCGCGGCCCCTTCGTGCTGGCATCTCACGACCGCGCCCTCTTGGAGAACGTCAATGTGAATCGGCTCGTCGAGCTCAACGACGGCAACCTACGCGAGCTCTTTCAACAGCCGGAGCGGTAGGGAAGGACGGCGCGAAGCGCAGCATGCGGCGGTCCCAGCGCCTCGACAAGACGGCCGCACACTGCTTCGTGGTCCGGCGTACGCTGCCGGGACATGAAGCGCCTCACGCCGAACGAGCGGTCTTCCGATCGTTGTACATGTGGGACAGTTCGGTGATGTGCTCGGAGGCCTCTGCGGAGGTCATACCCTCGAAGTCCGGCTCGTCCTCTCCGACCAGTCTCGAGAGTTTGGCGATGGTTGCAACCTGGTTTGTCGTCGCGGGCTTTGTAGCGCCGAAGTTCGCCACAAACCGCTCGTTGGCGGTTCGCTTTGTTTTCCCCTTAGTCTCGCCCTCGTCGCGGTCTTCTTCGGCCCCGCTCAGTTCCTCAATGGCGGCCACGCCAACATTGACCGCGTCTCGTAGCGCACGCGCCTTAGCGCGCGTCTCCGCCATTCGGATCGTGTGCGGTAGGATCATGCGATTCACGTTCCGCGGGTTCGCATCGCCGATGCCGGCAAAGACACCCTTCTCGGTTTCCACCTCGGCCTGCACCACTGCCGTTTGTCCGTTCTCATCAGTTGGAAGCTGGATAAGTGTCGTGCTTACCCGCTTCAGTCCCTGTCGGTGTGCCTCGTCGAGTAGGCCCTCGTACAACACGAAGTCCTTGCCCTGGCGGTTGACAATGTACTCCTTATTCACGTCTGTCCTCTCTCTAGCACTTGAACATCTGAGCTAATTATACTTGCTGGGCGAAGGCGAGGACAAACCGAACGTGGCTGTGGGGAGCCAAAACACGGCACCTGGCGGAGGCCGCTCTTTTGTTCGAAAAAGGCCGGTCAAGGGCACGCGATTAGTGAAACAGTGAGTGTTGAGCGATGAGCGGAGCGATGAGCACGGCCACAAGGTTGATGATCTTGATCATGGGGTTGACGGCCGGGCCGGCGGTGTCCTTGTAGGGATCTCCTACCGTGTCGCCCGTTACCGACGCGGCATGGGTCGGCGTTCCCTTTCCCCCGAAGGCGCCGTCCTCGATGTACTTCTTCGCGTTGTCCCAGGCTCCGCCGCCCGAAGTCATCATGACGGCCACAAACAATCCCGTGATGATGCTGCCGATGAGCATCGCGCCCAGCGCCTTCCACCCCAGAACAAAGCCGACGATCACGGGCGCCGCCACCGGAATGATGCCGGGGAGTGCCATGTGGCGCAGGGCCGAACGCGTGACGATGTCCACTGCCCGGGCGTAGTCGGGCCGCTCGGTTCCTTCCATGATGCCTGGATGGTCACGGAACTGCCGCCGCACCTCCTCGACCACCTGACCGGCCGCCTGGCCTACGGCGCGCATCGCCAGCGAGGTGAAGAGGAAGGGCAGGAGCCCTCCGATAAACAATCCGCCGATCACGTAAGGATCATCGAGCCGGAAGAGCGGGTTGCCGATGCCCGGCTGAGTTTTGAGGACCTGGACGTACGCAGAGAACAACACGACCGCGGCCAACCCAGCCGATCCGATGGCGTACCCCTTGGTCACCGCTTTCGTCGTGTTGCCGACCGAATCGAGCGGGTCGGTAATTTCCCTCACCTCATGCGGCATGTCGGCCATCTCCGCGATGCCGCCAGCGTTGTCGGTAACCGGACCAAACGCGTCGAGGGTAACGATGAAGCCAGTCAGCGAAAGCATGGATGATGCGGCGATGGCAACCCCGTAGAGGCCGAAACCGGCAGGAGCGATACTGTAGGCGACGATCACGGCAAGGGCGATGACGATGGCCGGAAGTGCCGTGGCCAGCTGCGCGACCGCCAGTCCCTCGATGATGTTTGTGGCGTGCCCCGTAATGGACGCCTTGGCGATCGATCTCACCGGGCCGTACTTGTCAGATGTGTAGTACTCCGTGATGACGAAAAACAGCACGGTAACGACGAGCCCCACGAGCGCATCAAAGTAGTAGCGCCAGTCGCCCAGCAAACTCTGATTGATTGGAATGAGGAAGAGGGCCGATAGGACGGCCGTGACTAGGATGCCGACGTACAGGCCGGCAATCACACTACGGTTGTAGGGACGCACCAACAGGCTCCCGATCACCGAGGCGAAAATCGATATGGCGCCGATCGCAAGCGGGAAGATGATGGCGTGCACTTGCTGCGAGGGGAAAGCCCGGAAGAGCAGGTAGCCGAGCAGCATGGCCGCTACGGAGGTTACCAGGTAGGTCTCGAACAGATCGGCCGCCATGCCGGCATCGTCACCGACGTTGTCACCAACGTTATCGGCGATTACCGCCGGGTTGCGAGGGTCGTCCTCCGGTATGCCCGCCTCAACCTTGCCCACCAGGTCGGCACCCACGTCGGCTGCCTTCGTGTAAATACCGCCGCCCAGACGAGCGAAAACGCTGATCAGACTGGCACCAAAGGCCAAACCGACCAGTGTGCTTGGGCCGGCGGCTCCCGTGGCGTGAAACAGCTTATCGATCGGAGTGGTGCTCGTCTGGCCGACCAGGACAAATGCACCGGTTACCGCGAGCAGGGCAAGTCCGACCACCATGAAGCCGGTTACCGCACCGCCTCGAAAGGCCAGCGTCATCGCTCGGGTCAGGCCGGAAGTTCCCGCCTGGGCGACCCTTACATTGGCGCGCACTGCCACGTTCATCCCGATATAGCCGGCCGCAGCGCTGAATATCGCCCCCGCCGCGAAGAGTACGGCCGTGAGAATATGGCCTGGATCGCCGGTGGTAGACCCATTGATGAAGATCGCAAGCAAAATGGCCACGCCGAGTCCGATCAGGCCGATCGTCGTGTATTGCCGATTCAGATAGGCCGCCGCCCCTTCCTGGATGGCGTGAGCGATAGACTGCATTCGCTCGGTGCCGGCCGGCTGACGCACCACGTATGCGATGAGCGCCACGCCGTAGGCAATGGCTACAAGAGCTCCGACGAACGCGAGGATGACCACCGCTGTCTTATCCATCTTCTCCCTCAGATTTCCGAATCAAGCGCTGCGGCTTCGAGTTGACGCGAAAGTACAGCCGCGGCTTCCCTGTTACGTCGAACGTGTTCGCACCCAGTGCGCCGCGTTCCCCCACCTACTTCGCTTCTGAACATCCAGCACGTCGAGGTTCTGAACGTCCGCCAGAGTTGTGAGATGCCGCTGCGTCATCGTTCCCAAAGGCTGCGAGGCCATCAGAGCGCCGAGAGCCGCCAACACCGCGTAGGCGAAGCGATTCTGAGACGGCTTGAGGCGGCTCGCCGCCGCCGCCGCTATGCCCGACATGAGTCCGGCTACCACCAGATTGGTCCCGCAGCGCGGATGAATCGCCAACTCGACTTCGCCGCTTCGTAGCCGCGCCAGTGCCTCTTCGATCGTCGATCGAAGCTCGGCCGTCTCGACGTCACCGAAAATGAAGAAGCCCCTTCGGTTCGATCGGCCTCGCAGCTCTACGTGAGGGTGCCGCTCGCTCACAATCCAGATCGCCGCATGTTCAAGCGCGTGATTGCGGCGTACGCGATCAGCGCGGGTGAGACGGCCCAATTCTGCGATCAACATCGTCCCATCGTCGAGAGGCAGGTGAAACGGTGCGGGCCACGGGCCCTCCCGCACGCCACTATATCACTAGCTCGATTCGTGCAGAGATGTGTGGATGAACATGTGGATTGCCTGGGAGAACCGGACTCAGTGGTGGACGATCAACGGTCTGCGCGGGGAGGAAAACCGGTAACCGTCGTGTTTCCCCGGCGCTCCGCCATCCGCGCACTGTACATAACGCCCTGGCCGCGCGCCGCGAAGCGTCGACCACCTATCGACAGGTTATCGACATGACAGTAATCTAGCCACAGGTAGTCTGTGGAGGTGGGGGGCTACCGACCGGATGGCAACCCCATCCGGGGCAATCATCAACAGTTTTGTCTTCTCCTTTCCGTCCCGCCTGCGGGCAAAGCACCTTCCC
>JBOGSL010000146.1:0-5750 GCA_050695395.1 Chloroflexota bacterium
GTCGACCAGCTTATCCAGGAAGTCGAGGACAGAGGCGGCGGCTGCGTGCTGGCCACGCACGATGCCGCGCATGCGCTAGAAATCGCCGGCACGGCCGCTTCACTCGAGGCGGGGAGACGGCTGTACCTGGGGCCGGCCATAGGATTCGAGAGGCGGGATGTACAGCACGTGGGCTGAGCAGGCCTGGGCGGTGTTCCGCAAGGATGTGCTGCTCGAGGCGCGGAGCAGGGCGAGCCTCAACGCCATGCTGTTCTTCGCGGGCTTACTCTTGCTGATCTTCAGCTTCGCCCTCGGTCCCGATCGCCAACAGCTTCAAACCGTCGCGCCCGGGTTAATCTGGCTCGCCTTGATCTTTGCCGGCTTGCTGGCCTTTGGTCGCTCCTACCAGCTCGAAGCGGAGAACAACGCCTTCGAGGGGCTGTTGCTGGTCGCGCGGCACCGCAGCGCCATCTACTTGGGGAAGCTCCTGGGAGCGGGTGCTGTCATCTTCCTGATCGAGATCATCATCGTGCCGATCATGGCAATCCTCTACGATCTCAACCTCTGGCAAGCGATGCCGGCGCTCCTGTTGATCGGACTGCTCGGCATCCTCGGGTACGCCGCGATCGGCGCGCTGTACGGCGCACTCACTATGTCTCTGCGAACGCGCGAGGTGCTGCTTCCCCTGCTGTTACTGCCCGTAACAGTGCCGGTGATCCTCGGCGCAACTGTCGCCACGGGCGCGATTATGGCGGGCCGCCCGGATGCCTTGCAGCCGTGGGTTGGCGTGTTGGTGGTCTTCGATGCGATCTTCATCACCCTTGGATTGCTGACCTACGAGTACGCAGTCGGCGAGTAGCCTCGCTTCGGCGGGCGGCGAAAACCGGTATAGACTGACTCGGAAGAGTTGCTTGTGGATCGATATGCACGCCTCGGCATGACATGGGTGGAGCGAAACGCGTACTCGCTTGGCATAGCATCGGCCGCGTTGTTCCTGGTAGGTACCTATCTCGCCCTCGTCTGGTCGCCGCCCGATATCTTGCAGGGCAACGCCATGCGCATCCTGTACGTGCACGTGCCGACCATCATGATCGCGTACCTTGCATTCTTTCTGGTGCTGGTCGCCAGTGTCATGTACCTCTGGAAGCGCGACCTGCTCTGGGACCGGCTGGCGGGCGCATCGGCCGAGCTGGGCGTTCTCTTCACCGCGCTCACTCTTGTCGTCGGATCGATATGGGCAAAGCCGATATGGGGGGTGTACTGGACCTGGGATCCGCGCCTTACCACCACCGCCATTCTCTTCGTGGTGTACGCCGGCTATCTTCTCTTGCGAACCTTGCAGCCCGATCCGTTCTCGCGTGCCAAGCAAAGCGCGGTCGTCGGGATCATCGGTTTCGCCGACCTGCCCATCGTGCACTTCTCGGTGATCTGGTGGCGCAGCTTGCATCAAGGACCGACGTTTAGCCTTCTGAGCGACCCAAAGATGGACGATCGCATGGAAGTCGCGCTCTTTATCAACCTACTGGCTTTCCTGGCCCTCTTCCTGTTCCTCATGGGGCAACGGCTCCGGCTGGGACGGCTGGAACAAACTCGCGATGAGCTTCTGTGGGAGGAAGCGCAACGTGTCTAACTGGGGATATGTGGCGATCGCCTTCATCGCCTGCTGGGGCAGCCTCGCTGTCTACGCGGTAGTTCTGGCGCGACGAGTCGCGCAGGCTCAGGAGGTGGCGAGGCAGCTGCGCGAAGCAGCGTCTGTAGATCGCCAGGCGGAATCCGATCTGGCATGCGACACCCCGCCCGCTCCCTAGCCGCCGCGGCTCTGCTGATCGCCGCTGCCCTGGGTTTCCTGGTCTACCAGGGCCTCTCCGACAATCTGGTGTACTACATCACGCCGAGTCAGTTGCTGGCGAAGGGCGCGGAGGCCAACGGGCAGTCATTTCGCCTGGGCGGGCTCGTCAAGCCGGGGACACAGTGGAACAAGCAGACGCGATTACTGCGATTCGTGCTTGCCGATCCACACGGAGAGGTGCGAGTGGTTAGCCACGGTCTCCCGCCCGAGATGTTCCGGCCGAAGGTAGGCGTGGTGGTCGAGGGCAAGTTCGTCCACGGCGTCTTCGACGCAACGACACTGATGGTGAAACACTGCAGCACCTACGTGGCGCCGCGACCGGGACAGACTCCTCCGCCTGATACCTGCGTGACCACATGAACGCGACTTTCGGCCATCTTTCTGTCCTGCTCGCCTTGGCTGCGTCGCTTGTCGGGCTGTGGTTCTCGGTCCGAGGCGGAGTGACCGGCGATCGGGTTTTCGCCCGTCGCGGTCAGCGTGCCGCCCAGCTCACCCTACTGTTCGTGGCACTGGCAACGGGCATCATGATCTTCGCCCTGGTAACACACGACTTCACGGTGAAGTATGTGCAGGACGTGGGCAGCCGGGAGACGCCGCTCTACTACACCATCATCTCCCTCTGGGCCTCGCTGGAAGGCTCGATTCTGTACTGGTCGTTCTTGCTGTCGGTCTACACGGTGGCCTTTCTCCGCTGGGGGGTGCCGAGGCTGGCTGCCGCCGATCCCGTTCAAAACGAGGGCGCGACGCGAGGCACGCGCCTGGGCGCCTGGAGCACGGCCATCCTTCTCGCCATCTCGGCCTTCTTCCTGTACGTGATCGCCGGGCCGGGGAATCCGTTTCAACTGGTTCCGACGGTCAGAGACGGACCCGGCCCCAACCCGCTCCTGCAGAATCACTGGATGATGGGCGTCCATCCGCAACTGCTCTACCTGGGCTACGTCGGCCTGAGCGTTCCCTTCGCGATTGCGATGGCGGCCCTGATTGTCGGCTGGCCCGGGCCCGACATCTTCCGCTTGATCCGGCGCTGGGCACTCATTCCCTGGCTGTTCCTCTCTCTCGGGATCGTGGCGGGGATGTGGTGGGCGTACGCCGTTCTGGGCTGGGGCGGGTACTGGAGCTGGGATCCGGTAGAAAACACGCCGCTCATGCCCTGGCTGGTAACGACCGCTTTCCTCCACTCCTTGCAGGTCCAGGAACGACGTCAGATGCTCAAGGCGTGGACCATCTCGCTGATCATCGTCGCCTTCTTGCTCACCATTCTTGGAACGTTCATCACGAGGAGTGGCGTCATCGAGTCGGTGCACTCGTTTACCGAGTCGTCGATCGGTCCGGTCTTCCTGGCTTTCCTCGCTGCCTGCCTGGTGGGCTCGCTGAGCTTACTCTTTGCGCGGAGCAAGAGCCTCGCTGCTCCCGGAGCGCTCGAGTCGGCTCTCTGCCGGGAAACCGCCTTCCTGGCAAACAACCTCATCCTGGTGGTCATAACCTTCACCGTCCTGCTGGGCACCCTCTTTCCCCTGCTCACCCAGGCGGTGAATGGCTCGCAGGTCTCCGTCGGAGCGCCATATTTCGATAACGTGGCCGTACCTCTGAGCATCGCCTTGCTCTTCTTGATGGGCGTCGGCCCGCTGCTTCCCTGGGGCGCCGCAAGGCTGGATGTTTTGCAGTGGCGTCTGCTGGGACCGGTGCTTACCGGCGTGCTCCTCGTTCTGGCTTTGATGGCGGTGGGCGTGCGGGGAACCGGCGCGCTAGCCACCTTCGGGCTGGCCATGTTTGTTCTGGCGGTCACGCTCGGGCGAATCGTGTCCGATGTCCGCGTGCGCCGATCCAGCACCAAAGAAGCCTGGTTGGGCGCGGCAGGGCGGCTCGTCAGTGCCAATCCCCGGCGCTACGGCGGTTACCTCGCTCACATCGGCGTCCTGCTGGTGGTCGTGGGCATCGCCAGTTCTCAGTCGTACGCCGTCCGCGGCGCGGCTACGCTCCGTCCGGGTCAGTCCGCCACCGTCGACGGCTATACATTCACGTACCGCGGCCTACAGCCGCACCCGCAGCCGAATCGCATGGTCATGGCTGCGGCGGTCTCCGTGAACCGGGCCGGCGAGAATCTCGGAACGTTCTACCCATCGCAGAACTACTACCCGCGGCTCGATCAGCCGGTAGTGACACCGGCTGTACGGGAGGAGCCGCTCGACATGCTGGGCGGCCTCTTCGCCGGGCATAATCCCGCCACGGACCTGACTCAGCTCTCGCACGGCCGAAATCCGTTCGAAGACATGTATCTCGTTTTGCAGGCATTTGACGGCAGCCATGCCAACGCTCACAACGCACACCGCTGGGCGACCATCCAGATCCTGATCTTTCCCCTTGTCGGCCTGATATGGCTGGGCGGAGGAGCCATTGGATTGGGCGCTCTGTTCGCGCTGCTGCCCGCCCGCCGCCGGCAGCGAGCGACGGTAGCCGCGAGACAGCGGACACCTCTTGTAGCGGAGGAAGCGGTACGATGAAGCGCGCGCTCTGGACCGCCGTCATCGCGATTCCGCTCATTGTGTTGCTGGCGACGGGCTTCAGTCACGATCCAGACGTGATCGCCTCACCCCTGGTGGGCAAGCCGGCGCCGGCGTTCTCATTGCGCGATCTCTCGGGCCGCAGGGTGTCGCTGTCCTCACTCCGAGGTCGTCCGGTGCTGGTCAACTTCTGGGCATCCTGGTGTCTCTCCTGCAAGGTCGAGCATCCGAGCTTGCTGGCGGCGTGGCGGAAGTTCGGCAAGCACGTGGCGTTCGTCGGTATCGACTACCAAGATCAAGCGTCCGACGCCCGAGCTTATCTCCGCCAGCACGGTGGAGACTGGCCCATCCTGCAAGACCCGGGATCGGTAACGGCCGTCAACTACGGCGTTTCCGGTGTGCCGGAGAGCTTTCTGATCGACGCCCGAGGGGTCGTCCGCTACAAGTTCCAGGGGCCCATCGTGCCCGGCACTACGATGACGCCTCAGCAACTGCAGCGCGACCTGCGCGCCCTGGGCAGGGCCTGAGTTGCGCGGCTACCTGGGCTGGATCGGGATTTTGGGCCTGCTCGTCATTGGGGGCCTGGCTTTGATGCGATTCGGGGCCTCACCTGCGCCATCGTCCCTGTCTGCCCGTACCCGCGCCGTCGCGCTTCAGCTCCGCTGCCCGGTTTGTCAGGGCGAGTCGGTGGCTGATGCGCCGTCGGAGCTCGCGAAGCAGATGCGCGCGATTATCCGGCATCAACTCCAACAAGGCCGCACGCCGGCGCAGATCAAGTCCTACTTCGTCTCGCGCTACAGCGACTGGATTCTGGAAGCGCCGCCGAGCAACGGAATTGGGCAGGTGGCCTGGCTGGCTCCGCCGTTGCTCTTGCTGGGCGGCTTAGCTCTGTTGGCATCGCTTATCTGGGAGTGGCGCAGGGAGGGTACGTCGACCCAGGCATCGATGCAAGGCGTGGGATCTGATGGCAGCGGACCCTAGAGAGCGTTTGCTTGCTCGGCAGGTAGACATCGCTCACGCAATGAGAACTCTGGCTGACGATCGATCGGAAGGCATGGTCGACGACGAGGCGTATCGACAGGTAACGGACCGATTCCAGCAGGAAGCGGCTACGCTGCGGGATCGCCTGGCGAGCTTCGAGAAACAGCTTCCGAGTGGTTCTCAGTCCTCGGAAAGACGCTTTCGGCCCTCCAGATGGATCGGCTTCGCCGCTTTCGGGGCGGTGGGTGCCGCGGTCGTGATCTACCTGGTTCTCTCGCTCCAGTCCAGGAGTGGAACGCAAACTATCACCGGAAGCGAAGGTCAGCCGGCTCCTCCGTCGCAGTTGCAACTGGCTCAGCGCCAGGTCCGACTGCGCCCTCGTAATTTCGCCGCCCGGATGCGCCTGGGCCGGCTGGATATGCGCTTCACCAAGATGGGCC
>JBOGSL010000147.1:0-7422 GCA_050695395.1 Chloroflexota bacterium
CGCTCACTCCAACGGCGGGGAGAGCGAGAAGCTGTGGGCCGCTATCGATCTGGCCCTCAGCAACATCACGCACAATCGATTCTCCCCCGCACCCTCCAAGGGCGGTGGCACGTGCAGCCGATGCGCCTACAACAACTGGTGCGAGGAGAGCCTGGCGTGACCCTGTCCTCGGACACGCCGGCCTCGTCCCCTCCCCCAAATCCCGAGCAGGAGCTCATTGCCGCTCACGGCCACGGCCCGATTCACATCATGGCAGGCGCGGGCACGGGCAAAACTCACGCCTTAACGGCTAGAGTAGTTGCGCTCATTGCCGCCGGCCTCGCGCGCCCTGACCAGATTGTGGCGCTTACCTTTACGGACAAGGCCGCCGCCGAGATGCGCGAACGCATCGGTGACGCCTGCCTCCAGATGAGCGTTCCGCCTGAAACCGCGCCCGTCACCGTGCTCACCTATCACAGCTTCGGCAATTCCGTCATCGCCGAGTGGGGCGGTTTGATCGGCCTGCCGCCCTCGCCCCCTCTTCTCTCTGAAGCCGAGTGTTGGCTGCTGCTGTGGGAGTGCCTGCCCCGCATCGACTTTCGCAGCATCAGTCTGATGCATCTGCGCTCTTCGTACGGCAGCCCGATGCGCAAAATCCTCGAGCTTGGCAGCCGCCTCAAGGACGAGCTGGCGACACCGGGCCAGGTCTTCGATTTTCTTGCCGACGGCGGTGATGATGACGAGCAGCGGGCCGAGCTGGCGGACTACGCTCGGGCCCTCGAAGTGTACGGAGCCGAGCAGATTGCCCGCGGGGTGGTCGACTACGGAGATCAGATCGCCAGGGCCGTGGAGGCGCTGCGACTGCCCGAGGTCAGGGCCGCGTATCAAGAGCGCTATCGCTTCGTGCTGGTCGACGAGTATCAGGACACCAACTACGCCCAGAGCGTCATGGTCCAGCTCCTGGTACAGGACTGGCCACAGCACAACGTCTGCGTGGTGGGCGACGTCCGCCAGGCCATCTACCGCTTCCGTGGCGCGGCCCCGGACAACCTGCTGCGCTTTCAGCGCGAGTTCCCAGCGGCGACGCCGTATTCGCTGCGCCGCAACTACCGCTCGACGCAGCAAATCCTCGACGCGGCCAATGCCGTGTGGGCCGACACGCCTGATGAGCAGCAGGACGATCTGATCAGCGTGGATGACCGCCAGGGCGCGCCGGTAGTCTCCTGCGTCTGCCAGGACCCGGAAAGCGAGTGGGAGTGGCTCGCTGGCCGCATTCGCGACGAGCACGATCGCGGCGTGGCGTACAGCGACATGGCCGCGTTGGTTCGCAAGAACGCGATGAAGACGGAACTAGCGCAGGGTTTGATGGAACGAGGGATCCCCGCCGTGGCCAGCGGAGGGACCGATTTGTTGGAGACACCGGAAGTGAGAGAGCTTCTCTCCTACCTGAGGGCTCTCTCCCGGCCAAGTGACAGCGTCTCGCTGGCCCACATTGCCTCCTCTGATTCATTCGGGTTGGACGAGGCCGCGCTCTACGACCTGATCGGCCCGCTGCCCGACGGTGAATCGCTGTTCGATAACCTCGTGCGTCGTGCCGCCGATCCGACGGCACCGGATAACCTGCGCCTTTTCCTGGAGACCTTCCGACGTCTCCTGGCGACCTCGGCCACCGCCTCACCTCCCCGGATCGTGGAGCAGATCATCGGCTTGCGGCGGGGCTCCTACACCAATCTTCAGCAAACCAACGTCTACCGTTTCCACGCTCTCGCCGCGGATTTCTCCTCGGGTCGCGTGCCGGGAGCAAGCCTCGGCGGCTTCGTCGCTTACCTCAATTTGCTCATCGCCGCTCCTCCGGACCAGGAGGCGGCCACCGATGTGCTGGATGAGGATGCCGTTCAGGTTCTGACGGTTCATGCCGCCAAGGGCCTGGAGCGGCGCGTGATCTTCGTGGCCACGGCCTCCCAGCAAGACTTTACGCTAAGAAACCAAGCGGACTTGCTGCCCCTGTCGCTGCGGCACGCGGAGGCCGATATGCCGCGGTCCGAAGACTTTCCGGAAGAGAAGCGCTTCAAGAAGGAGCTTGATGGCTGGTTGAAGGCGCAGTATCTGCTCGAGGAGCGGCGCATCGCTTACGTGGCTCTCACCCGCGCCAGGGATCAGCTGTACATCTCGTGGCATCGCCTGCCTCTTCACAGGGGCAAGGAGCGTGCTTCGCTCGATGTCCTGCAGCACATCCTTCCCATGACTGTCCAGGAGCGCTTCGACCGGCCGGATTGGGAGGCCAGCCAGATTTCGGCCATGGCCCCGAATCTCGTAGAGGCTGCTCGGCGCTTCGCCCGCCGTCAAGCGAACATCTGGGCCGGCTGGAAGCCGGAAGATTTCGATGGCGATGGTTCTGATTTGGCGAAGAAGCTACGGACGGCCTGGGACGAGTACTGGGCTGGCGGCGGAACGCCGGATGGAGGCGACATTCTCCGCCTGGGGATGGGGCGATGGCGGGCCGAGCGTCAACGGGTGGAAAGCCTTCTGGCCCGCTGTCTCACTCCGGCTGCCCGGCCCCAGGATGCTGATCTCCGGCCGTTGGTCGAGGTCCCCACCACGCTCAGCTACTCCATGCTTTCCAGCTACCTGGACTGCAGCCGCAAGGCGTACCTGCACTTCATCGCCGGCTTTCCGGGCGAGCCTAACCCAAACTCGACGGCAGCCGGGATTGCCTTCCACGCTGCCGTCGAGTTCGACGCCACCGAGCACCAGGCCGGCCGCCAGGCGACCCTCGACGAGCTGCTCGATGCGTACCGAGCATCGGCGGCGGAAGCGCATGGCGAGAATAAGCACACGGTCGGCGGCTCCGAGCGCGAGATGCTCCAGTACTTCCGGAACAGCCCCGATCACCTGGCCACGCCGCTTCACATCGAGGCTGAGTTCTACTGGCGCGTTGGCCCAGGCTATTTGCACGGTTTCGTCGATCGTATCCAGCGTTGCCCCGACGGAACGATCGAGCTGATCGATTTCAAGACGAGCCACCGGGCATTGAGCGAAGCCGAGGCGCGTGAGAGCCTGCAGCTCCTCATCTATGCGTTAGCCAGTCGCGAGGTCTTTGCAATCTCGCCGAATCGCCTCACCTTCGTGTATCCGCGACTGAGCAAGCGGGTGTCTGTTGCATTCAATGACGAGGAGCTGTGCGCCGCCCGGCGCAGGATTGTCGACCTGATGGAGCGCGCCCGAACCCTCAGCTACGACGAGGTCAACACCAGCCACTGCCCGATGTGTGAGTACCGGCTCATTTGTCCCGCGGCCGCGCAAAGCGCTCGACCTGCCCCGTAGGCTCCCGATGTATCGGGACACGTTTGCCGGCGCCCCGTCAAAACGTCGCCTCCACCCCCCCCGGCGCACCGCCGATTCGCCGAATCTGCCCGATTGGCGCCGCGTGCCCCGCAATGCGGCTTCGCCTGTTTTCGGCCGCGGCCTTCCGGACGCGTCCCGATAAATCGGGAACCTGCGGCGCGATCTGTCATCACCTCGCACATTCCCCAAATTCGCGGCATATGCTGCCGCCAACGCTCATGAGCCGGACGTACGGGCA
Organism: Chloroflexota bacterium; assembly: GCA_050695395.1. GTDB lineage: Bacteria > Chloroflexota > UBA5177 > UBA5177 > UBA5177 > JBOGSL01. Next base: position 3,563 of record JBOGSL010000147.1, read on the forward strand.
CCCCTTCGCGGTCCGGCTCTACGACCCCTCTTCCCTACATGCTCATCGTCGCGCGGTACAATGGATCAGGCGATGAGGCTCGCTTCCACGCCCCCCGGGCTAATAGCTTCTACACATCGTGTGTAGGAGTTTTTTGTCGAGGAATGAAGTGGATGGTAGCTGAGGTTCGGCGGGAGACAGCAGACCGGCGAGATGGACTATCGGCCAGCCGAACGTCCGGGCGCGATTCGCTTAGGCCGCCTGCGACGGGCGCGACCACAGAGACGGCGTGGAGGCCATGACGTCCTTCAATGATGAGCTCCATCACCGTCTGGAGGACGAGCGGCAGTGCGAGCTCAGCGCCCCGATCCTCGAGGGGCTGAACCGCGAGATTCACAAAGCGATTCGTCAGCACGGCTGGGAAGAGGCACAGGGCATCACGCACATCCTGGCGGCGGGCCTGCGGGCGATCGAGGGTTGGTCCGCCAACGAGAAGCCGCTCGACAGGATGACGCCCGAAGAGCTGTTGCATTTTTTACAGGATCGCGCCTCCAGCCTCGACGCCGCCTACTCCACGATGCGACTCTCCGCCTACCAGGTGATGAATCAGAACGACGCCCTGGAGATGAATCTGAAGGGGCTGATGCCGCAGCTCGAAGCGGCCCGCGAACGCATCGCCGCGCTCGAGGCAGAGGTTCGCCGGCTTCGTGGCATGGTGCCCGCCGACCAGCGCGAGGGGGACGTCCTCGTGATCGACGAGCCCAAGCCGGAGGGGGAAGAGCCTTCGCTCGGGTCCCGCATTCGCGGAATCTTCGGTAACCGCTAGAGCGCCCCCAGGCGGCAACCTCTGAGGGCTGTGCTATCTTCGGCTCCGCGTCACCCTCGCCTCGTGCCAGGTTCTACCGAAAGACGCTTCGATACACATCTTCCCCGTGGCTCGTGGCGCGTGGCTCGCCTTCCGCCAGCTTGAAGGTGCGCCGCCCGTCCGCCTCCCGATCGGCCCGGAGAAAGAGCGACGCACCGGTCGTGTTGTTGAAGCCGTGCGCCAGATCGAACATGTGGGTGACGAAAATCACCTTGATGCCGGCTTCGAGCAAGGCTCGTACGATCTCGCGCGCGATCTCCGAACCCTCCCGTTCGTTCGTGGAGGCAAACGACTCGTTGCAGAGCAAGATGCTGTTTGGAGCGACATGGCTCGCTATGGCGTTCATCCTGCTCAACTCTTCATCCAGCTTCCCACTCTTCATGGTTGCGTCTTCTTCTCGCTTGAAGTGCGTGAAGACGCCGGCGCAGACGTTGGCCCGAAACGACTGCGCCGGCACGAACATTCCGCACTGCATCATGAGCTGGGCCAATCCTAGAGCGCGCAGAAATGTCGTCTTTCCACCCTGGTTGGCGCCCGTGATCATCACCAGGCGCTTGTCGTCGGCGTTGAGACCGTTTCCTACGACGCGCTCCCGAATGTTGAGCGCCAGGCAGATGTCGTACAGACCGGAGGCGGAGAGGGCGAGGCTACCCAAGGGGAGGGCTGTCGGGAAGCAGGTCGGTTCGCCCTTCGCGACCAATCGGTCGTTCAAATTGAGACACCCCACGTAGAAGGCCAGCTCGGTGCGCAGCAGCGTAAAGAAGCTGAGTATGTGGTCCGTTGACTGGGCCAGGGCGTTGGCCACCAGGTTGAGCCCCTGGTCGGCCAGCTCCGACAGAGCCTTAAATCCGTTGTCGTCGCGATCGGCGATCTGGAAGCTGTAACTGTGTCGACCGCCGAGAGTCAGACGTTCCTTCCAGCTTTGCTGGGGGCGATGGTGGAGGACGAAGTTTTTCCCCTTGAGACCTGCACCCAGCTCGGCGCCGATCAACACGCCGTTGTTGAATTGGAGCTCCTTCAATCGGGTTTCAACCGTGTCGAGATATTCATCGTCCAGCTCTCCGGACAGCATGGCGAAGAGCCGCGAAAAGCCCTCCGAATGGAACTTTACCCCATGTTCGTCGCTCAGTTTCCGCAGCCGCTTCAAAAGATCGAGGAACAGCTCCAGCACTTGCAGAGCTCTTCGCAGGATGGTATCCGGTGAATCCCTGAAAAATCCCCGAAAGACCTTCTTCTCACCTTCCATCGCCTCCACGGCGATCTGATATATCTCCCGGATCAGACCGGGCTGCTCCAGACAATCACGCAGCACCTCCTGTCGATACGCGATCGTCTCGACGTCCGTCAAGCTCGAAAGAATCGCCGGGGTAACCGTGTCGATGAGGAAACGGTCATCGCCGCCCATGGCGTTGCACAGGGTGTCCAGCTCGAGGTCCTGCCGCAGTTCTGCTTCGTTCGGCGGCAGCGACTTCTCCACGTCGAAGTCCCGATCCGGATACATGAGAAACGCCTTCATTCGGCCATGCGCTTGCGCAGAGCCTCGTAGGTGAGGCCGTATTTGTCGGCAATCGCGGCGGCGTAGGCGAGCCCATCAGCGGCGCGCCGCTCGATCTTGAAGGTCCGCACCGCGGGATTGTCCAGCGAGATGGCACTCACCAGGCTAACGGTACTGTCGCCGAAGGACGCCAGCTCATCAACGAACGTGACGTACACACCGAGCACGTCGAGTGCCGTGAGCCGGGTCATGATTTCTTTGCCCAGAAAGAGCGAATCGCTCAGTGTCGTCGCGCTGAAGCTTTCGTTCATGATGACGATGCTCGAGCCCGTAGCTTCCTGGAGAACATCGCGAATGCGCATCAGCTCGTCCTCGAGTTTTCCTCGAAGACTTGCCAAACGTTCCTCTTTCTCGAAGTGGGTGAAGATGCGGTCCGGCAGAAAGAGCGCGGTCCGCTCGGCCGGCACGGTCATGCCGAGGCTGGCCAGGTAATGCAGCTGGCCAAACATGCGCGCGAATGTTGTCTTTCCCCCCTGATTCGGACCCGTGATCACGACGACCCGATCCCTGCCTTGCAAGCAAAAGTCGTTGGTGACCACGGGTGAGCCCTCGGGAACGAGCTTGTTGGCCAGCGCGAGGTCAAAGGCGTTTATCGCGCGGACTTCCTTGGAGCTTGCGGACACCTCCGGGTAACAAAACCGCAAGCCGGCGCCTTCGAACCGTTGAGCGAATTCGAGATGCGCCAGGTAGAACTGGACCTCCCGGTCGAACCTGCCGATCGTGGGGTCCAGAAAGTCGCGATGCCGGCCGACGAACTCATCGAGGGATCGAAAGACGTCCGGGTACAACTTCGCGACGAGGTCTACGATGCGAGCCTCAACGTGGTTCATGCCGGGCCAGTTCGGGAGCTTGACCTGATGGTCTTTCACCGCCCCCTGGCGGAACTTGGCGAATGTCTCCCCCACCTGCGCGCTGTAGTCCGCGTCGCCCTGCTGATAACTGACGGTGACGCGGTTGCCCTTGATCAGCGTGGAATATTTGACACTTTCGAGAGACGCTCGGACAGTCTCCGTCTCGCTTTTAAGGGAGGTAAAGTCTGCCGACGCGGTGTAGTGGCCGAGGTACTCGCGAAAGGCGCGAAAAGCGCACGAGTGCAGCGTCAGTCCGTTGAGATCCGAGAAAAGGGCGCGAACCGACTCGCAGTAGAGGTCCGCCGCATCCAGAAAGGTGCGCTCTTTCTCGTACTTGTAATGCAGCTTCTCGACCTGACCGAGGTACTCGCGCGCACGGCGGGCGCGGGCGCCGAATGCCTCAACCGCTGCCAGCACCTCAGGCTGCGCCAGATCGCGCAGCGCCTCATGGCGGTATCCCACCGACTCGACGTCGTGCAACGGGCTGTAGAAGTACGGGGCCAGGTCGTACTCCTGCCGGCCCGCCAGCATACCGTCCAGAACCTGATCGAGATGAAGGTCCTCAAAGCAGGCCGGCGGCTCCCGTTCCAGGCCGGCCACTTCGGACGCC
>JBOGSL010000148.1:0-14039 GCA_050695395.1 Chloroflexota bacterium
CTGACGATGAGGACCGACTCGGTCCCCTATCGCCGTCTCCATCTCTTGCGCAATGCCATTATGTAAAGTATGTCCTGCCTCTTCCGCCTGTATAATCCCGTATGACGACAGTCTTCCTGGTGCGACACCCTCAAACCACATGGAACACCGAGGGTCGCTTCCAGGGAGGCCTTGAAGCCCCGTTGACGGCTGAGGGCAGCGAGCAGGCTCTCCTACTAGCCGCCTCGTTCGTCGGCCAACCTCTTGCAGGCGTATACACCAGCCCCATCGGCCGCGCGGCCAATACCGCCCGTCTGATCTCAGACGAGGCGGAGTCGCCCCTCTTCGTGGACGAGAGGCTAAGCGAGATCAACATGGGAGCCTGGGAGGGACTCGATCACCGCCAGGTCAAGTCTCGTTTTCCCGACGTGTATCGCAACTGGTATAGCCATCCAACCCAGGTAACGTTCCCAGGAGGCGAGTCCCTGCACGACGTTCAACGACGAGCGTGTGATGCGCTGGGAGAGATCTTCGAGCGCTTTCCGCTCGCGCGAGTGGCGGTCGTGACTCACTCGGTCGTCGTTCAAGTGCTGGCTGCGTCGGCCCTCAGGTTGGAGCTGGACAACATTCATCGAATCACCGTGTCGAACTCGAGCGTCACGACGATTTGCGGGGATGAGATACCCGGCACGCTGGTAACGCTCAATGCTACCGACGAGCGTTACCGGTCCGCGCCGACCGCAGCGGGCGCCGGCGAGGAGAAGGAGCCCCTGCCTTGGCATTGAAGCCTGTCTTCTACCGCCAGTCCAGGACCGCTTCCTCGGAGCAGTTTCAAATTATGGCAGGGGACGAGCGCCTCGGACACCTGGACTTGCACTACGGTCAGACCGATGTGTACGGCACGCTGGTGCTCGATCGGGAACTGTCGGAGGAGGACGTGATGGAGCTGCGCGATGCTATCGACGAGGACCTGGTAGAGACGGCTGACGTGACGCGCCAGGACTTTGTGCTGCGAGTGTACGAGGGGAAGGAAATCGGGCTCGGCATCTATAGCGACGATCTGATACACGAAGACATCATTGCAGCTGATGGGCAGGAGCCGACGTGGGAATGAAGCGCAATGATACGTGGGGCGGGGGTGACCTTTGAATATCTACGAGCAACTTCTGGAGGTCAGGGCCAACCTGCAAGAACATGGAGTCGGTCCGCGAACTATTGAGGTGATCGACACGATGCTGACACGGGCCAAGGGCGAACGGGACAGCGCGGTAAGCGTCTCACGCCTACAGGTCTTGAGGCACGTCATGCGCATGCCGGATGTGCTGAATGACGAAGACGTGCGCCTCGACTTGATTGGTCTCGAGGGCGATCTCGAGGAAGCGGCGGCGGCCAAGTCGCAGCCGGTGGCCGAGCTGGAACAAGATTTGCACCGGCCCAAGCTGAAGAAGTACTACAAGAAAAAGACTTAGCTGGCCGCGGGCGTTTCGCTTTTCTTCGCGGGTTCCGGGGTCTTACCAGCCTCCGCTTTCTTTTCCGCCCCGCCCGCCGGCGTCTCTTCCTTCTTGGGCGGCGGCGGCGAGCGGGAGTCGGTGGCGTAGAAGCCACTGCCTTTGAACACGATGCCCACCGGATGGATTACACGTCTCACGGGGCCCCCGCAGACAGAGCAGGTTTCCACCTGGTCATGTATGCCGTGCCGGGCTTCAAAGCGATGCCCGTTCGGCTGGCACTGGTATTCGTACAGCGGCAAACTGTCCCCCTTCGCCTGATTTTATGCAAAGTCGCGATACGTAGCCAATTCCGCTTGCGGCTATAATGCCAACTGGGCCGTCTCCGGCCCGTTTTCATTGCCGCCAAGGTTTTCCATGCCGCTGTTCGGGCCGATCGATATCCAGCGCGCTATCGACATGGCCATCATCCTTCTCATCTCCATCGATTTTCACGAACTGGCGCACGCCATCGTAGCCGATCGCCTGGGAGATCCGACACCCCGACGGATGGGGGAACTGTCGCTCAATCCGTTCACCCATATGGACCAGGTAGGCATCATCCTGCTGATCATCACGTCCATCGGACAGTACGGCTTCACCTACGGTCGCACGCACGTCAACCCCGCGAATCTGAAATTCGGTCCGCAACGGGGTAATGCGCTCGTGGCGGCCGCCGGACCTCTGACCAACCTTGTACTGGGCGCTGTGGCCGGCGTCGTTTTGTCGGCCTATTGGGGGGGGCAGTTTGCTCTGTCTCAGGCAATTGCCCAGTTTCTGTACTATGCCTTGCTGGTGAACCTCTTGCTGTTTCTGTTCAATCTCATCCCTATCCCGCCGTTGGATGGTTTCACCATCGTCGGCGGTTTCCTCAGCGCGCGGCAAATGTACGCCTTGGCTCCGTTCCAGCAGTGGGGTCCGCTTATCATTTTGCTCTTGCTGATCGCCAACCCCGAGATACAGATCCTGAGCAACACGATCTACCCGGCCATGTACCACATCGGCAACGTTTTTTGCCCGCGTTGCGGGTTAGTGGCGTGATGGCAGCGACCTCGTTCCAGCTCCGGTTGCCCGACTTCGAAGGCCCGGTTGAGCAGCTCATCCGCGAGATCCGGTTATTGAGGCTCGCTGTGGCGGAGATCGCCTTGGCGGATGTGACGGAGCAGTTCTGGGTGCACTTAGAAGATCAGCCGGTCATCGACCTAGAGAGTACCGCCGAGTTCGCACGATTAGTAGCTCCGTTGCTGGTCATGAAGGCGCAGAGCGTGCTAGCCCAGCCTCAGACCGAGGACGTGAATGTGGCCGAACCGAGGATCGACCATCAACGGGACCGATGGCGCTCAGTGTCGAGGTCGCTGCTCGGGCCTAGGGAAGGTACGGAGTCGTTTCCCGGTGTCTATCGGCGACGACTCCCTCATCCGTTGAAACCAAGGGATCCTGACGAGCTGAGTCGAGGGTGGGAGCGGCTCCGCGAGCGAGCAGATGAGGCGAACAGAGCTATGGTCCGTGTGCCTCGCTACCTGCGTCTGGACGCCGTGGTGACCACTATGGCTCGCAAGCTCGCGTCGGGAGTGAAACTGTCTCTGCACAGAATGTTGCAAGGCTCGCGGCGACGCGATGCGGTGACGACGTTTCTTGCCACGCTCGAGTTGGTCCGCGATTTCCGGGCGACTGTGCGACAGGAAGGCCTCTTTTCGGATATTGCAGTTGAACGGCTGGATGAACTCGATAGGGCAACCCGAGCAAGCTGATTACCTGGCCTCCCTTGTGGAAAGCCTGCTGCTTGTCGCCACTGAGCCGGTCTCGATCTCTCAGTTGCGTAGGGCGACGGGCGCCGTTCGGCCCGATTTGCGTTCGGCTTTGGAGACGGTTCGACAGCGTCTGCAAGGCGGGATTCGCTTGCAAGTACATCAGGGCAAGATTCAACTGGTTAGCGCTCCCGAGAACGCAGAAGCCGTGCGCCGCTTTCTCGGGGTGGGCCGCCAGCCGCCGTTGCCTCGCTCGGCCATGGAAGCCCTGACCGTCATTGCCTATCGGCAGCCGGTTACGCGCGCGGACATCGCCGCCTCACGCGGCGTTCATAGCGATAGAGCGGTGCAGACGCTGCTGGCGCGGGGTCTGATCGAAGAGGTCGGCCCGCGGCAAACAGTGGGCCGGCCGATGCAGTACGGCACCGGCTTTTCGTTCCTCGAGTATTTCGGCTTGTCTGGCCTGGACGAGCTTCCGCCTATCGAACTCGACGGAGAATCGAGTCTCGAACCTGTCCAGCTTGGCCTTCGTCCTTCGTCCGAGCAGATCGACTAGCGCTTCGTGTACTGAGGCGCCTTGCGTGCGCGCTTGAGGCCGTATTTCTTGCGCTCCTTCATGCGCGCATCACGGGTCAGAAGGCCGGCCTTCTTCAACGGCGGACGCAAACCCTCATCCGCCTCGATCAAGGCTCGGGCCACCGCGTGACGCAGCGCTCCGGCCTGTCCTGATAGACCTCCGCCCACGACTTTGGCATCGACGTTGAAGCGACCTATTTGGTTGGCTGCCCGAAATGGTTCCTGCACCTGGGCCGCAAGAGCTCGACTGCCCAGGTACTGTTCGGCCGGGCGACCATTAATCACGACCTCACCGGTTCCGGGCACGAGGCGAACCCGGGCTACTGAAGTTTTGCGCCGCCCGAGGCCGGCGAAATACTGCTGTACAACCATCATTATTCCTCTGCTTTGTCGTATTGTGCGCCGCTCGGCTGCCCAGAATATATCTCGGACAGTTGCCGCGGCTGCTGGGCTTCGTGGGGGTGATGAGGACCGGCGTAGACGCGAAGCTTGCGATACATGTCGGCGCCCAATCGGTTATGCGGAAGCATTCCCTTGATGGCACCTTCGAGTGCTCGTTCCGGATGCTCCGCCAGCACGGTTTCTAGCTTTGTCGTTTTCAAGCCACCCGGGTAACCGGAATGCCGATAGTAGACCTTGTCCGTGAGTTTGGTCCCGGTCACAGCAATCTTTTCGGCGTTGATCACGATTACGTGATCACCCAGGTCGAGGTTCGGCGTGAAAGCCGGCTTGTGTTTGCCGCGTAGAACGCGAGCAATGTCGGTCGCGAGGCGGCCGAGAGTTTGTCCGGAGGCATCGACTATATACCACTCGGACTCCACCTCGCCTGCCTTTGGCACGTATGTCTTCATTTCTCCTCCTGCGCGCGGGCACCGCCGAGCGAGTCGCCCGCGGTATCCACAGTCATATCGCTATCGTATTTCACGCGGATCAAATATAGTCCGCAAGCCGGAGCCGTATCAGCTGCTTGGTGTCTATCGCCCGATGCCAGAACCGCGGCAAATTCCTGGGGCGTCATTTTTCCTTCGCCTACTCGAATAAGCGTTCCCGCAATGCTTCGCGCCATCTGCTGTAGGAATCCCGAAGCTTCCAGATCGATGGACACCACATTCCCGTCACGGTGTATATCGACGGCAAACATTTCACGCTGGCGAGATCCCTCGACCGACGTCGAGGAGAAAGCGCTGAAGTCGTGACAACCGAGCAGGAGATCTCCCGCTGCTTGCATAGCCGTCAGATCGAGGGGTCTGGAAACGTGGGTGGCACGGCCCTCGTACAGCGGCGAGCGAGTCGGTCCATTGCAGATAAGGTATCGATAGACACGGCTGCTGGCGTCGAAGCGAGGATGGAAGTCCTCGTCTACCTCCTCTGCCGAGACAACGGCAACGTCCATTGGGAGATGCGCGTTGATGGCACGCTCAAGGGTCTCAGCGGACAGGACGGAACTCGTCTGAAACGCGATTACCTGTCCGACCGCGTGAGCGCCGGCATCGGTTCGGCCCGCCCCCGTGACGGGGACCGGCTCCTGGGTCACCTCTGATATTGCTGCTTCGAGTACTCCTTGCACAGTCATCTGGTTTGGCTGCCTCTGAAAGCCCGCGTACCTGGCGCCCACGTATTCGACGCGGCAGCGGATCGTGCGCCTTACGCCTCCACCTCGGTCACGTCTTCTACGAACTCAATTCGTACCATTCGCGCAGCATCACCGAGGCGTGGCCCCAGGTGGATGATTCTCGTATATCCGCCCGGACGAGTCTGGTAACGAGGGCCGTAGACGTCAAAAAGCTTCTCGATCAGCAGCTTGTCGGGCAAGCGCTTCATAGCCAGACGACGCGCGGTGAGGTCGCCGCGCTTGCCAAGGGTCACCAGCGGCTCCACGAAGCGGCGAAGCTCCTTGGCTCGAGCCTCAGTGGTCCTGATTCCTTCATGAAGTACCATAGCCCCCGCGAGGCTCTGCAAGAGTGCCCGCTTTCGGTCGGACGGCATACTCAGACGCCGGCCCTGCTTACGATGCCTCATTGCTTCCTGCCGCCACGGGTGCTTCCTCCGGTAAGAGCTTCCGCAGCCTGAGCCTCTCGATGAGCTCGGTGTACGACTTCTGGCCGAAGTTGCGAATGTTCATCAGATCTTGCGGATTCATGGTCAACACCTGGCCGATCTTCGTGAGCCCGGCGCGCTTCAAAGCGTTCTCGGCGCGAGCGGACAGAGCAAGGTCCTCGATCGACATGTCAGCCTCCTGTGTGGGGAGGGGACGAGTCGTGAGCGGCGGCTTGCCGGTCGGCGCCGCAGTCTCCTGCCCGAAGGACGCAAGGTGCTGGAAGTGCTCCATGAGAATGCCGGATGCCTCCGTGACGGCATCATTCGGGTGAATCGTGCCGTCGGTCCAGATCTCGAGGATCAGGCGATCAAAATTCGTCATGGTGCCGACGCGCGTGCGCTCGACCATAAAGTTGACACGCTCGATCGGCGAGAAAATGCCGTCGACGGGAATCTGGCCGATGGGCGCCTCCTCGCGCAGATCACCAATATCGTGGTAGCCGGTACCCTTCATGACCTCAACCTCAGCGATGAGCTGGCCATCCGGTTCATCGATCGTCGCAAGGTGCTGCTCGGGATTCACCACGGACACGAGGTCAGAAGCGTGAATCGCCGCCGCCGTTACAGGTCCTTCGCTCGTCGCCTCAAGAGTCAGGTTCACCGACTCTGACGAGTAAGAACGGAGGCGAACTTTCTTGAGATTGAGGATGAATTCCGTGACGTCCTCTTTGATGCCGGGAATATCGGAGAACTCGTGACGGATCCCGTCGATCTGCACGGCAACAATGGCCGCTCCCGGCAAAGACGAGAGCAGCACGCGGCGTAGGGCGTTGCCGAGGGTCACTCCGTAACCCTGACGGAGCGGCTCGATGCTAAAGCGCGCGTAGTTATCAGAACTTGTGGTGCACTCGATACGAGGCAAAGAAACTTCCAACGAATTCAACCTCCCAGGTTCACTGACAGCGCAAAGAGCGCCAACGATGATTGTTATGAGTCCGGCAGAGCCGGCGAGAAAATCTAGATTTAGACGCGGCGCCGCTTGCGCGGCCGCGTGCCGTTGTGCGGAACCGGTGTGACGTCGGTAATAGACAACACGTGTAAGCCGGCGGCCTGGAGGGCCCGGATAGCCGATTCGCGTCCCGGACCCGGACCTTTTACGTAGACATCGATAGTTTGCATGCCGTGCTCCATGGCCCGGCGCGCGGCCGTCTCGGCGCTCATCTGAGCGGCAAACGGTGTGCTCTTACGAGAGCCTTTGAACCCCGCCGACCCCGCACTACCCCAGGCCACGGGATTACCGTTCATATCTGTAATGGTGATCAGCGTGTTGTTGAAGGTAGCGTACACATGGGCCTGCCCACGAGGCACAACCTTGCGTTCACGTCTCCGGCCATGTGGGCGCCGGGGCGTTGTTCTTCCCATTTTGTCTCCCTGCGGTGGTCGCCGGTCCCGAAGGATCGGCAGTCGTTTTACTTCTTGGCGACAGCTTTGCGGCGTCCCGCTACAGTCTTGCGAGCGCCGCGCTTAGTTCGTGCATTCGTCCGCGTTCGCTGACCGTGGACCGGCAGGTTCCGCCGATGGCGAAGGCCGCGATAGCAGCCGATCTCTGTCAATCGCTTGATATTGAGGGCGACCTCACGTCGCAAGTCACCCTCGACGCGGTACTGTCCGTCCACGATTTCTCGCAGGCGATGCACTTCGTCCTCGGTGAGGTCCCGTACTCGCGTGTCGGGATTGACCCGGGTGGTCTGAAGGATCTGCCGGCTGCGAGTTGGACCGATTCCGTAGATGTAGGTCAGCGCAATCTCAACCCGCTTCTCGCGAGGAATGTCGACCCCTGCAATTCTTGCCATGTACTTCCCTATCCTTGCTTTTGCTTATGTCGAGGGTCGGGACAAATCACCATCACGACACCCCGACGTCTGATAATCCGGCACTTGTCGCAGCGTCGTTTTACCGATGCGGATACCTTCATGTTCTCCTCTTCTGTTCCCCGCTGCCGGCGCCGCTCACATCGCGGGCAGGCCGAAACGACGCGGCGCTCAGCGCTATTGTAGCTGTTTCCGCCCAGCCTACGCCAACTGCAGGCATTGTCAATACTTCGGGTCCATCCTCAGTTACCAGAATCGTGTGCTCGAACTGCGCCGACAGCTTCTTGTCGCGCGTTACCACGGTCCATCCGTCTCGCCGTGTGACCGTCTCCGGCGTGCCGAGATTGATCATGGGCTCGATGGTGAGCGTCATGCCTGGCCGCAGACGCGCCCCCTTCGTCGTTTGACGGAAGTGCGGGACATTCGGCTCTTCGTGCAGCTCTCGCCCCACTCCGTGGCCCACGTACGGGCGCACAATGCCATAGCCGTACGGCCCGACATAGTCTTCGATGGCAGCCCCGATGTCGTGAACAAAGGCGTTCGGCTGGGCGGTCTTGATGCCCACGACCAGCGCCTCCTCGGTGACCTGCATGAGCTGACGAGCTTCCGGACTCATCCGGCCCACGGCCGCCGTGATGGCGGCGTCGCCATGATAGCCCTGGTAAATGGCGCCGGCGTCGATCTTGACCAGGTCGCCGTCGCGAAGAATTCGTTTCCCGGGAATGCCATGCACGACTTCCTCGTTGACCGAGATGCACACACTCCCGGGGAAGTTGTCGATGTACGGAAAAGCCGGCTCGCCCCCCTGTCGCCGTATCGACATTTCGGCCAGACGATCGACCTCCTCCGTACTCATTCCTGGACGGATAACCTCGCGAAGCTCCTGTAAGGTGTTTCCTACAATTACTCCTGCTTTGCGCATGAGATCGATCTCGCGCGGAGACTTGAGGGTGATGCTCAAAGCACGCCCTCCAATCCAATCGCCTGGTCGATCTCCTGTTCAACGTCGTCCATGGAACGGCTGCCGTCGATGGCGGCCAGATTGCCCTGGTCCTCGTAGTACGCCACCACAGGTTTTGTCTGATCCAGAAAGGTCTGGAGGCGGTGGGCCGCGATATCCGGCGTCTCGTCTCGCCGGCGCTTCAAGGCTCGCCCGCAGACGTCGCACATCATATCCTGCATCGGGGGCTTCGAGTTGAGGTTGTAGATCTCGTGACACTGCAGGCATATGACACGGCCCGCCAGACGCTCTAGGAGCATCTCGTTGGGAGCGGTGATATAGATTGCGCGGTCGAGCCGCAGCCCTTCATCTGACAATGCGACATCGAGCGCCCTGGCCTGACCGCGAGTTCGGGGGAAGCCGTCGAGCACAAAGCCGTCACGGGCATCCGGGGCGACGACACGGGCCAGCATTAGCTCGATGGTCAGCGCGTCGGGGACGTACTCGCCGCGATCCATGTAGGAGCGGATTTCGCGCGCCAGGGGGGTGTGGCCGCGACGTATGTCGCGAAACATGTCGCCGCTGGCGATGTGCGGTAGGCTAAGCGACCGTTCGAGCCGCCTGGCTTGTGTCCCCTTCCCCGCCCCTGGAGGACCGAGCAGCACCATCCTCATCCCTTACCTGCCAATGAAGCCCTCGTACTGGCGCATCATGAGCTGCGCCTCGAGCTGCTTCATCGTGTCGATGGCTACGCCGACCACGATGAGGATTGCAGTGCTGCTGAAGGTGAGCGTGGTGATGTTCGTTGCGAGCGTGATGAAGAACGGCAGCACGGCGATGATGGCCAGGAACAGGGCGCCCGCAAGCGTAATCCGGGTCAGCACCGCATTGAGATACTTCTCGGTCATTTTGCCGGGGCGGTGCCCCGGGATGAATCCCCCGTTCTTTTGCAACGTCTCGGGGAGATTCTGCTGCTGGAACGTTACGGCCGTGTAAAAGTATGTGAACCCGACTACCAGGATGAAGTACAGGATCCAGTACACCGCATTGGTGGTGGTCATCACGTTGTAAACCCAGTGGGCGGCATTGCGCAGCCACACCTGCTGAGCGGCAAAGAAGTAGCTAGAGACGGTGCCCGGCAAGATCACGATGGACGCGGCGAAGATCAGCGGAATCATCCCAGCCGAGTTCACCCGTAACGGGATGAACGTAGACTGCCCCTGATACATGCGATTACCGCGAATGCGCTTCGCGTACTGCACCGGAATGCGCCGCTGGCCCTCGGACATGAACACGATCACGGCGATGACGATCACAGCCATGACTGCCATAAAGAGCAAGAAAGCCACATTGCCGGCCGAAGCCTGTTGCGCCAGAAGGGTAGGGAGCCGCGCGATGATGCCGGCGAAGATGATGAGCGAGATGCCGTTCCCGATGCCGTTCTCGGTGATCAGTTCGCCCAACCACATCGCGAAAATCGTGCCCGCGGTGAGCGAAAGCAGGATTGCAGCCGTATCGAAGAACGTCGCCCCGCTGAACAGTCCGAAATGGCTGAAGACCTTGGCGGTTCCCGCCGTGCCGAGGTTGTTGAGCGCCAGCATCTGGCCGTAGCCCTGAATGAGGGCCAGGGGGATAGTGAGAAGACGCGTGTACTGGTTGATCTTGTTCCGGCCGTACTCTCCTTCTTTCGAGAGCTCAGTGAGCGACGGAATGATCGGAACCATCAACTGCATCACGATGGACGCTGTGATGTACGGGTAAACTCCCAGCGCCACGATCGAGAATGTCTGCAACGAGCCCCCGGAAAAGATGTTGAGCATTTGCAGCAAGTTATTGCTGTTGAGAACGCTCGTCAGAGCCGCGTGATTCACGTTCGGTATCGGAACGTGTGCAGCAACTCGGAACGCAACCAATAAGCCGAGAGTAAACAGCAGCTTTCGCCGCAGGTCGGGAACGCTGAATGCGCGTAGCGCCGCCTGTATCACTCGACCGCCTCCTCAACGGACGGCTGTGCCGTCTCAGTAACGGAGCCGCCCGCGGCCTCGATCTGCTCGCGAGCGCCACGCGAAAGCTTCACGCCTTCGAGGTTCAGAGCCTTAGTGAGCTCGCCACCTGACAGAATCTTGACCGGCCCAGTCGCCTTGTCGACAAGGCCGGCTGCGGCCAGAGTTTCCGGATTGACCGTCGCTCCAGCATCGAAAGTCTCGAGACTCTGCAGCTTGACGACTTGATTTTGCACTTTGAAGACGTTTGTGAAGCCTCGCTTCTTCCCCATGCGCTGATTGCGCGAGGACATTCCCCGGAATCCCGCCTTGAGGCCGCCGGAGCGTGCCTTCTGCCCCTTGGTACCCTTGCCGGCAGTAGTGCCCGACCCGCTGGCGTTGCCACGCCCGATCCGCTTCCGCTTCCGGTGGGATCCCTGGCCGGGCTTTAACTCATGCAGTCTCATGCTTCTCGCCTTCCTCGATCTCGCGGCAGCTGACCAGGTGCTGGACGCTCGCTACCATTCCTCGTACGGCGTCGTTATTCGGATGCCGCACCGTCTGATGCAGCCGAGTCAAGCCGAGCGCGGCGACAGTTCGCTTCTGGCGCTGCGGCCGGCCGATAGAGCTTCGTTCGTAGGTAACCTCAAGCAGGCGCATGCTCCGCCGTTCCTTCATCAACTGGCTCGGCAACCGCACTCCCGGCGTCTCGCGATCCTCGAAGCTCAACACCTCTCGAGGCCGCGACCTGACTGGGAAGACGCAGCTCTTCCAGGCCTCGGACAGCCGCTCTTGCGACATTGACCGGGTTATGGCTGCCGTAATTCTTCGTGAGTATGTCGTGGATTCCCGCGGCCTCCACCACGGCCCGCACTGCCCCACCTGCGATGACGCCCGTTCCAGGTGCCGCGGGCTTCAGCATCACCATGCTCGCCCCGAACTCAGAGTCGACGCGATGAGGAATCGTGCGGTCTACCAGGGGGACCTGGATGACGTTCTTCTTGGCCTGCTCCACGCCCTTGCGAATGGCCTCCGGGACCTCGCCGGCCTTCCCGACTCCGACGCCCACCTGACCATTGTTGTCGCCTACCACGACCACCGCGCTGAAGCTGAAGCGACGACCACCCTTGACGACTTTGGCCACTCGGTTGACGCGGACCACTCGCTCTTCGAGCTTCATGTCCGATTGATTCGTTCTTGGCATATTGATTCCTTAAAACTCCAATCCCGCGGCCCGGGCTCCATCGGCCACCGCTTTCACTCGGCCGTGGTACAGGTACCCGCCACGATCGAACACCACTTTCTCGATGCCCTTCGCCTTCGCCCTCTCGGCGGCTAGCTGACCGACGGCTCGTGCCTGATCGATCTTGGTTCCGGCTTCTGCCGGACCTTCCTCCAGCGACGAAGCGGCTGCCAGCGTGTGACCAGCGAAATCGTCGATGATCTGGACGTAGATATTGGCGCTACTCCGAAAAACGTTCAGCCGCGGCCGCTCCGGCGCGCCCTGAACCCTTGAACGGATCAAGCGGCGGCGTCGTTCCCGCCGTTTGCGACCCAGCTTCACCTGTGTTGGCATCCTACCCTCTGCTACTTTCCGACCTTACCGGCCTTGCCGGCCTTGCGCCGCACTACCTCGTTCTCATACCGGATTCCCTTGCCCAGATACGGCTCGGGAGGGCGTACTGCCCGAATCTTCGCGGCCGTCTCGCCTACTGCCTGCTTGTCGATTCCGGTGACCACGATCCTTGTCGGCGTCGGGACTTCGAAGGCAATACCTTGGGGCGCTGTTATGTCTACAGGATGCGAGTACCCCACCGCAAGTCGAAGGTTGTTGCCTTCCTTCGCGGCGCGGTATCCCACCCCGCTGATCGCCAGCTCGCGCTGAAAGCCCTGACTGACGCCGGTAACCATGTTTGCCAGCAACGCTCGCACCAGGCCGTGCAAGGCGCGCTCACGCGGCTCGTCCGACGGCCGTTGCACCAGCACTGTTCCGTTCTCCCGTTGAAGGGTGATCGGCTCGGGGATGCGCTGCCTCAGCTCACCTTTCGGGCCCTTGACGGTTACCATGTCTCCTTGAACGGAGAATTCCACGGCCCCCGGCAGCTGAATCGGCAGCTTTCCAATTCTGGACATGATTCCTCCTACCAAATCTCGGCGATCAACTCGCCTCCGAGGTGCCGGCGACGAGCTTCTTGGCCCGTCATGACACCGCGGTTGGTTGAGATAATCACGGTTCCCAGGCCTCCCAAGATACGCGGAATGTCGTGCATTCCCGCGTAGCTCCGGCGTCCCGGGCGGCTGACCCGGCGCAGCCCGTTCACTACCGGGCGGCGCTCGTCATCGTACTTCAAGTTGAGTTGCAGAAGCTTCCGGCTATCCAGCTCATTGATGCCAAAACCCGCGATGTATCCCTCTTGTTCCAGGATCTTCGCCAGGGCGAGCTTCATCTTCGAGAACGGAATATCCACAGTGGTGTGCTGAGCCTGCGCCGCGTTGCGAACGCGCGTAAGCATGTCTGCAATGGGATCTGTCGTGTTCACCGCTGCCTCTCCTACCAACTTGCCTTGATCACGCCGGGAAGCTCACCACGCAGGGCCATCTCCCTGAAGCAGATCCGGCATAGTCCAAACTTGCGCAAGTACGAGCGAGGCCGCCCGCAGCGCTGACAGCGATTGTGCTGCTGAACGCGGTACCTGGCGGGACGCCGGGATTTCGCGATCATAGATTTCTTTGCCAAAAGTGTCTCCTATCGTTGGAAGGGCATGCCAAGCTGCCCGAGCAGCGCGCGCCCCTCACGGTCGGTGTTCGCGGTCGTGACGATCGTCACTTGCAAACCGCGTACTCGATCAATCTTGTCGTAATCGATCTCCGGGAATACAAGCTGTTCTCGCAGACCGATGCTATAGTTGCCGTGTCCTTCGAAGCCCCTCTCCGGTAGGCCCTGGAAGTCACGAATGCGGGGAAGCGCGACGCTTACCAGTCGATCGAGAAACTCCCACATACGCTCGCCTCGCAGCGTAACCATCGCCCCGATCGGCATGCCCTGACGCAGCTTGAACTGCGCCAGCGATTTTCGCGCTTTGGTGACAACCGGTTTCTGTCCAGCGATCGTCGCAAGATCACCTACCGCGGCGTCGAGAGCCTTCGGGTTTGCGATCGCCTCACCGAGCCCCACGTTCAGCACGATTTTCTCGACCGAAGGGACGGCCATCGAGTTGGGATAACCGAACTCGCGGGTGAGAGCCGGCATAACCTCGCTTTGATACTTCTCTTTCAATCGGGCAGCAGCCATCAGGATTCCTTGTCAACAATCTCGTCGCAGTTCTTGCAAATGCGCGCTCGTCCCCCGCCAGGCAGCGGCGCCCGGCCGATGCGGCTGGGCTTGCCGCAACTAGGACAAATCAGCATGACGTTTGCTC
>JBOGSL010000149.1:0-4297 GCA_050695395.1 Chloroflexota bacterium
TCACGGGCCTGGTCCTCGATCGACCTCAGGGCCCGAGCGTGCTCACCCACGAGCCCGATCAACATCGCCTCCAGCAGGTCGAGCCAGCGCTGCGCGTGGTCGGCCAGTGTTACCTGAGCGGCTTCGCCTACTGCGACACGCGCGCCGGACCAATCGCCCACCAGGATACCCAATTCCGCTACATTGAGCAGATTCGTCGTCTCGCGGCCTCGATCTCCCGCCCGTCTGGCAACCTCGACGCCCTTGATTGCGGCACTCATCGCCTCTCTCGGATTCTCGTCCTGTTCGTAGAGGCTTTCACTGGTGAGAGCAGTCGCCTGGGCACGTAAGAGTCCGGCTCCTTCCGCCAGGGTCAGGCATCCTCTGCTCAGCATGGCCGCTTCCCGGTGCCTGCCCAGGTCAAACAAGGCACCTGCCTTGGACGCGAGTGCCCAGACCAGCCGCTCCGGGTCGTCGAGTCGCTCGGCTACGACCAGTGCTTCCTCCGCCAGTTCCAGTGACCGTTGCGGCGAGCCGGAGAAGCTGTAGGCGAAGGACAGGGCAGTCGCTAGTTCGACTCGCACCCCATCGGCCTTCGCATCCCCGAGGAGCTTCATCGCGCGCTCAGCCTGCTCGATCCCTTGGGCATATTGCCCAAGGAAGCCCAGTGTCTCACAGAGCTTGGCGGCGGCGCCGGCGACCCCGATCACGTCCCCCGCTTTTTCGTGCAGGGCGATGGCCTCCTCCAAGTGAGCCCGCGATTGTTCGTATTTCGAGGAACGCTTCGCGGCTTCGGAGGCCTGCTGCAGTAATCGCTTTCTCTCCGTTCCCGCCGGGGAGACCTGCAGGGCCTGCTCGAAGTAGGTCAGGGCCTGCTCGGGCGATCCAAGCGATAGCGCTCGTTCCCCCGCTTGGGTCAGCCACTCCCGGGCCTTGCCCGCCAAGGCTTCGGCCTCCGGCCCTTCCCGGCTCTCGCGATGCGCTTCCAGGTAGTGCGCCGCCACCAACCCTGCCAGCTCGTCATCGCCTAACGATTCGAAGTAGTGCGCCGCCGAGAGATGTTTTGCTCTGCGGTCCCTTCTGGACAGGGTCGAGTAGGCAACGCCGCGGATCAGGGCCTGCACGAAGCCGTACTGCCCGCGCTCCGGCGAGCGGGGATCGACATCCAGCGAGAGGAGCTCTTTGCGCGTCAGTCCTCGCAGCTCTTCCTCGACCACCGCCTGCTCCGTGCCACTCACCGCCGAGAGAGCCCTGGCGGTGAAGGTCTTTCCCAGGACCGATGCGTCTTGCAGCAGCGATCTCTGCTCCGGCTTCAGGGTGTCCAGGCGGGAGGCGATCAAGGCATGCAGGGTATCCGGTACCTCCAGATCGCCCAGCTCGCCGGTCACCGCGTAACTCGGTCCCTGCTGAGTCAGCACCCCCCGATCGGCCAGCATGCGCACCGTCTCCACCGCGTAGAGCGGCACCCCCTCGGCTCGCGCCAGCACCCGGGTCACCACGGCCTCGGGCACCTCCCGCACAAAGCCTTGCAACAAGTCCCGCATTGCCGCTTCACTCAGAGCCTCCAGATGCAGGGAGGTGAAGCTTCTCTGTCCCGCTCCCCAATTCGGCCGCCGTTCGCTTATCTCCGGCCGCGCCAGCGTCAGAACCAGGATGGGGTGGCTCCGGGACCATTCCAGGATCGATTCGATGAAATCGACCAGGCCGGCATCCGCCCACTGCAAATCTTCAAAGACCATGACCACCGGCCCATGTGCGGCGATCCGCTCGAAGAAGGTACGCCAGGCACTGAAGAGCTCCTCGCGATCTCCCACCGGCGCTTCGCCCAGTCCCAGCAGATGCGCCACTCTCGGCTCGATCCAGCGCCGCTCCCCGGCATCGCCTGCGAACTCGGCCACCGTCGCCGCCAGCTTCTCCCGCGACGACGCCGCATCCTCGCCCTCGCTGATCCCGGCCCGCATGCGCACCATCTCGCTGAGCGCCCAGAAGGTGACGCTCTCCCCGTAGGCGGGCGAGCGTCCCTGGTGCCAGTACACATTTTCGGCCAGCCCATCGAGGTACTTCAGGAACTCCCAGGCAAGCCGGGACTTACCGATGCCCGGGATGCCGGTTACCGAGATCAGCCGGGCCCGCCGCTCTCGCGCGGCGCCGTGCAACAGATCTTTGATCAACCGCAGCTCTTCCTCGCGACCCACAAAGGGCGGCTCCAGCCCCTCGGCGCGGCCTACCCCCGCTCGCTTGGCCACCACCCGTAAGGCTCGCCAAGCTCGCACCGGACCGGCTTTCCCTTTGAGCGTCAGCTCGCCTAGCTCCTGAAAGGCTATGGCCTCGCCCGCCGCATGCACCGTCGCTTCGCCGGTCACCACGGTCCCTGGCTCGGCCGATGTCTGCAGCCGCGAAGCGGAGTTGACCAGATCCCCCGCCACCATGCCCTGTCCCTGGGCTCCCAGGGTCACCGCCGCCTCTCCGGTCAGCACGCCCGCCCTCGCCTGCAGCCCCGGTGCCCCAGTCTCCCGGCCCAGCGCGGCCACGGCCTCTACCAGGTCCAATCCGGCTCGCACCGCCCGCTCAGCATCATCCTCATTGCTCACCGGCGTCCCCCATACGGCCATCACCGCATCGCCGATGAACTTTTCCACCACGCCCCCATAGCGCTCGGCCAGCGAGCGACAGGTATCGAAGTAGCGGGTTAGAAGCTCCCGCACCTCCTCCGCGTCTCGAGATTCGGACAACGCGGTAAAGCCCACCAGATCGGCGAACAGCACCGAAACCAGGCGGCGTTCGGTGGTCGGGACGGCGACGCTCGGGCTGGGCGATGCGGCCGACGGGGAATGAGGGGCGGCGGTAGTCGCGCCGCTCAGCCCGGCGCCGCACTCTCCGCAGAAGGCATCATCCGGTTGATTCGGGCTTCCGCACAATGGGCACAGCATGGCCAGTTTCGACCCGCACTTCGAGCAGAACTTGCGGTCGGCGCGATTTTCGGTTCCACAGTTGTTGCAAATCACTCCGATATCCTTGGTGGTTCCAGATTACAGTCTCGGAGGGCAACGGTGGTAGGGGTCAGAGGGCGCGGTGGAGACGGCGCGGATGCGCCGGCGGCCCTACGACGTGCCGCCGCCAAGCCACCCTTCGCACGCTCTGCCCGGTCCGCTAACGCGCAATCAGTCCAAAGCGCACGGCTAGAAACACCATGTATACCAGGATGATCGCGGCTCCCTCTAGCCGGGACGTTCCTCGACGGGCGAATATCAGGCCCGAGGCGACGATTGTCGAAAGCAGCAGAAACGGGCCGTCTATCAGGCGCTCCGACGTTCCCGGACGCAATGACACCAGGAGAGACGGAACGGCCATGCCGAAGACCAGATTGAGCGAGTTGCTGTTGATAGCGGTGGCGAATACCGCGTCGCCCAGGCCCTTGCGAGCGAGGCTTAGAGCGCCCCAGGCATTGGGAAGGCTGGTGGCAATGGGCAGGATCAGGATGCCGATAACAGCGGGCGGGATGCCGGTGAGGTGAACCAGGGCGATGGCGCTGTTCACAACGAGTGCGCTGCTCGCCACTACCGCTGCCGTTGACAGTAGTGCGACGAGCGCGGGTCGCATTCGGGGGCCGGCTTGCAGACTAAGCCGCGCGCCCCTCCGCAATGAAATGAGGTAGCCGGCAAACACGAGCAGGATGGCGATCGCGGCGAAGGCTCGGGATGGCTCAAACGCAACCAAAATGACCGCGATGATGGTGAGAACGAGATTGGCGCCACCGTCGTGGACCACACGGGGGCGGCTTACGACGAAGCCGCCGATGACAAGCGTGGAGAGTCCGATCAGGGCGGCCAGGTTGAAGAGATTGGAGCCTTCGACCACGCCGAGGCCAATCGCCTGCGATCCGGCGGCGAGGGCCAAAACGGCCGTGCTGATCTCGGGTGCGTCGCCCCCTAACGCTACGAGGGAACCCAGGAGTGGTTGGGAAAGCCCAAGACGCGATCCCAGCTGCGTGAGGGAGCGTACCATGATCTCGCTGAAGCCGAGCAGCAGTATGAGGCCGCCGATGGTCCCGGCGAGGGCTGCGGCGAGCGGGCTCACACTGCTTGCCCTCGATTGGCGCCGGGCTTGTGAGCAACCGCATCAACTCGCATGACCCCTCCTGACGTGAGACTCATTGTCACATCGGGGTTGTCCCCGCCGCGCGAGCGAAGCGAGGGGTGAACTCGCCGGCGGCCTGGTCCGAGGATTGGGCGAGGAGCTCGGGCGTGCCGCGATGCACGTACGTTGAGGCTACATCGTGATGCGCCCCTCGCTTCGCTCGCGGCACGGGGACAGAGCC
>JBOGSL010000150.1:0-9126 GCA_050695395.1 Chloroflexota bacterium
GATGATGAATGCCCGCCCCGACTCGTGCCCAATCAACCAGAATGCCCAGCACCACGAACTGCAGCGCCCACCAGAGGCTCAGCATGCCGACGAGCGCGACGATCGCCGCGGCCAGCAAGGCATGATCCGAAGGGAAGCCGTTGTCCGCGGCGTGGCTGATGAGCGGCTTGATGTGATCCTGCGTGAAGGGCCTCGGATCGGAGTACACCGCCGCGCCGATATGGGCGAAGACCACGCTGAGAACCAGCAGCACCGCCGCCGCGATGCCGTAGCCGACCCAGCTCGACACCGGCCGTCGCCAGAGCAGCCACAGAATGACGGCCGCCGCCAACGCGGCATCGATAAACACCAGATACCGGGCGGCAAAGATGGTCAGATCGGACGGCATGGTTTACGGAGTGACGGTGAAGGTAAGCGAGCCGAGTTGCGTATTCGTTTCCCAATCGAGCAGGGTGACGGTGTATTGGCCGGGCGGAAAGGGACTGGGTCCGCCCTGTCCGTCGTCGACGATGGGCTCCCCGTTGTAGCTCACGGCCGCGCCGCTATGGGACGAGGAATCGAACTCTACGTCGACCGGGGGGTCGCCGCTCTGATCGGTCCACGTATACACGAGTGTCTGGCACCCCTGCCAGGCGCTGAAGGTTGCGTAGGCATAGATAGAGGGAGCGGTGCTGGAGATGGTGGTGATTGGGGATCCCACCGTCTGGCCGTTGGCATCGACCGAGCTATACAGTTGGAAACTCTGGAGCGTGGGCGCAGGGCCATTGGCCTGGTCGTCGGTGCACTCCTGGTCTGTCACATAGGGCAGGCCGCTCGTGTTCCCCGTCCCGCTCGTCGTTGTGCCGGTGGCCGTGGCCGTCACGGTCCCGGTCGCCGTCGGGCCGGCGGTCGCCGTTGCCGTGGGCGTCGCCGTGCCGGTGCTCACCAGCGCGAAGTGCTCGACGCCCGCCTGCCGGCCGTCCGCCGTCACCGTCACCGTCCAGTTACCGGCGTCGCCCGCCGCCGGCTGTCCGGCGACGTCGATCTGCGATGAGACGATGCCCGTCCCCTCCTGGGTGGTGGTTTCGCCGCTGGTCGAGTAGGTATTACCCGCCGGATCGGTCCAGGTGATCGTCACCGCGTGGTTCCCGTACCAGGCGGAGAAATCAGCGAAGGCGTAGATGGTGGCGGTGGTATCCGGGAAGCTGGTCTGCGGCGATCCGGACGGCTGGTCGGGGCCGCTGGTCGCGGTGTAGAACTGCAGGCTTCCCAGAGTAATCTCCGAGGTTGGGGTGGAAGTCGCCGTAGCCGTCGGGACGATGGTGGGAGTCTGGGTTGCCGTGGGCGTCGCGGTGGCTATCGGCAGAACGTTGAAGTGCACCGTGTAGTTGCGGTGCTTGGCGCCCTTGATGACCAGCAGAGCCACCGAGCCCGCGCCCGGATAATCGGCGTGGATCTGCCACTTGTGCTGCCAGCGGCCCTTCGCGTTGGTCTTTCCGTGGGTGTGGAAGCCCCCCTTCTCCGGATACTTCACCTGGATGGCCACCACCGCGTGCGAGACGGTGTGCACCGACAGTTGCTCCTGGTCGTCTCGCTTCACGCTTCCCGCCGTGAGCGTTGCCTTGATGGCGAACGCGGGCTTGTGCTTTGGGGACGAGCTTGCCTGCCCGGTTAACGCTCCCTGCCCGAGAGCGCCCGCAAGCACGAGGACCAAACTAAGCGGAACGACGAGCCGGCGATTCGTCACGGAGGGAAGCCTCTTTTCATGGCGTAGGAATCAGAATACTTGACATCGACCCGACGGTGCAAACAAGTTGTGAGTCGTGAGTCGTGAGCAGTTCGTTGTGGGGACGCGAGGCATGAGCCGTGAACTGCCGCCTGCTAGTCGCCGGCCGTCGGTCAAAGGTCGTGAACGCGCGGGCGAGATCGAGCACAACCCGCAACTCACAACTCACAACTCCCCGGGCACAGATTCTGCACACAGTAAACTGACAATTCCTAAAAGGAGGAAGAACATGGCTGTAGCCGTCAGCGTTGACGACATGTTGAAGTATGTCCAGAACTGTAACTTTCCCACCAATTACCAGGGCATTATGCAGTGCGCTCGGGGCAACAACGCTCCGGCAGAGGTCATGCAGGGCCTCGAGGAGATGAAGGACGCCACCAGCCGGGTCAACTACAACTCGCCCGGCGACGTGAAGGACGAGATCGAGCGGCACCGCCGCCACATCTCGCACTGAGGCATTCCCCGCAGACCGCCTGGCCGTGCCGTCGACCGCGGCTCGGTCGGGGCTGCGGTTGCTCCCGTCCCGCCGTCGCCAAAGAGACGCCGGCCAATCATCCGACGAAAAACAAACGCAAACGCTAACCGGAGGAGAACACCTACCATGCCCCAGGAACGAATCGAAGGCGTCGAGGTCAACATGACCGGCGACAAAAACTGGACGATGGACTACCGCCCGTCGGACCTCAATCAGGTCATCGATGACTACATCGCCAAGAAGCATCAGAAGCCGTCCAGCTGGAAAGATCTGATCGGCTTTGTCGAGAATCACGGCGAGAGCGAATGGCACATCACGCCCGGCGAGGCGGTGGCCATCAAAGAGGATCTCAGCGAGGCCAAGAGCCACGGCGACCAGTTCACCGACGATCGCAGCAAGCTCTTCCAGGAAATCCACCAGTACCGTAGCCAGAACCCCGGCACGCCCCAGAAGGCCCAGCAAGAGGAGCACGATCTCCACCATCGGGGCCACCCCGTGAACGCCTCCGGCCCCAGCGGCAACCGCTAAGCCGGCGGAGGCACTGCGCTGCGATGCGAACGTCGCAGGGCGTCGCCGCGCGCCACGTCCGAGTCCATCGCATAAGGCTGCCCCGGCGCGGTGCGGGGGGCCGCGCAACACCGGCGAGGGGGAACAATCGTAGAATCATGATATGAGCGACCACGACCGGCCCGCCGAAGAACGCGCCCGAACGGTATTGGACGAGTACGCTCGCACGCTGTTGGAAACCGGCGACGCGAGCATTGCCGCCGAGTTCGAGCAATGCCGCGGGTGGCTTGACATGTCGGGCATGCCGACGCGGACCGAGTACTGGAACGTCGAGGCCGTCGCCGGCGCGACCGGCGCGCTGGCCAACGCCTGGGGACGGCTGACCCTCCGCTCCCGGGCCAACGGCACCTTCCCGGTGATCTCCGGCCGCCTCGATGAAGTGATGGATCAGTTGGTCGCGCTCCGTCGATGCTTGGCGCAGGGAGCGGTGGACCAGGGCGAGTTTGACCTGGTACGTCGCGTCCTCGACGCGCTCGAAGCCACCCAACAGACGGTGGCCACCGGCGACGTCTCCTGACGTCTGACGATTAAGCTGGCACGCGCCCTGCACTGTCGAGATTGCAACTATCGCCCTGTTTTCCGCAAGAAAGGAGCAATCTCATGACGAATGGACCAACTGCGCCGGTCGTGACCGATCAGGTCGAGACCGTCCCGGCAGGAGGCGCGGTGCCCGCCTCCGCGGCGGTCCCTACGACCGTCGCCACTACCGCGCCGCCGATACTGGCCGACCGGACCCGATGGGGCCCGATCTGGGCCGGGTTCATCACCACCTTGAGCATTTTCCTGGTGCTCGAGGCATTATTCTTCGCCTTCGGTGGTCTCGCCCTCAAGAGCATCGCCGGCGGCGGATCGGCCGTCAATCACCCGTGGATCGCCGGCGTGCTGGCCCTCATCGCCTTTTTCGTGGGCGGTCTGGTGGCCACGGCCACCTCGTCCGTCCGCGGCAACGGCATCGACATGCTCAACGGCTTCCTGGTGTGGGCGCTGGGCACAACCCTGTTCGTCATCGGCTCCCTGCTCGGCGCCAGTGTCATCTTCGGCACCGTCGGCAGTTTGGTCAGCCGTTTCGCACGGAACCCCGGCTTGCTGAGTTCGGGTAGCGTCGCCGGCAAGGTCCCCCCGGCCAGCGACCTGCGGACCGCCGCGACGTACGCCGTGATCACCTTGGTGGTAACGGCACTCGCAGCCATCCTGGGAGGCTGGGTCGGCGGCGTCGGCCGCCCGATGGGACATGTAGCCCGCGAGAAGCCTCTCCAATAGGCCGTATATCCCCCGTTCCACCCCGGAACGGGGGATATCTCTTGTCATGCAAAAACTCGCTCTCGCCTTCCAGCTGGGCCAGGAAGCACTGCTCATGGCCATGTCTCCCTGGACCTTCCTCTTCAATCCGATCTTCGCCCCGCGCCTCCAGGACACCCCCATCGGCCCGCGGAAGCCGAAGGTACTCATCGTCGACACCTGGCTGCACAAGAGTCCGCTGCACTGGTTCTGGCGCTGGTACCTCCAACAGAAAGGCGTCGACGCTGCGATCGTCTATTTTCCGCTGGCGGACATGTCCTTTGCCCAGAGCGCGGCCGCCCTGCGAGAGCACTTCCGCCGCAACGACCTTCGCGACGTCGTGATCGTCGCAATCAGCAGTGGCGCCCTCACCTCCGGCATCTTCCTGCGCGATCTGGGCGGCTGGGATCGCGTCCGTCAGGTGATCACCATCGGTGCGCCCTTCAAGGGGACCAACGCCGCCGTTCTGGTCTATTTCAACCCCCATCTACGGGCCCTGATCCCCAACAGCGCCTTCATGTGGCAGCTCGAGCATCAGCCCATCTCCAATCCGGAGCGCATTGTATGCCTCTCAGCCACCTTCGATGAGCTTGTGCCCCGCTGGAGTAGCTGCCTGACGCCGGCGATCTGCCAGGTCCTTCCGGTCGCCGGCCACGACAAACTCCACAGCCTCTCGAAGGTCACCTACGATCGGGTGATCGAGTTGGTGAGGCAGTCATCCGCCACGCCGGCCATTTGAATCTCCTGATCCCGGTTCGCGTGCAATAATGCCCAGCATGGTGTCGGCCATTCGACGAATGGCGCTGGCTTCCGGCCTCGTGGCCTGCCTTTTGCTGGTCGCCGCGTCCCACCCTTCGTCCGCTGCCCTCTCCCTGGCCCTGCCTTCATCCGACTATCCGCCGGGTAGCAGGGTCGTGGTTCTGCCTGCCACCAATCAGGAAGCGGATACGTACCTCCGTCCGGTACATCGCTCCAACTTCGAGAAGTTGGGTCGCATCGATGGCGACGGCTGGATCCAGGCGGGCCTCTGGCATTTCAGCACCGGCCGCGGCAAGGCCGCACATCGGCACCGAACCGTCTTCGCCTATGCCATCAACGTGTATCGCGGCGATCACCAGGCGCGGCACGCCTTCGGCGATGTGAAGCTCAAGGGACGGCCATATCGCACCGGCCACCACCGCTGCTACCTGTATCAGGTTGCCAATGCTCGCCGGAGCCTGACCTTCCTTCATTTCGTGCTGGGCACCGAGGACGTTGAGTCGTACCTCGAATATCAGGGAGTCGCTCCTCGAACCACCCAGCACATGCTGCGTCGCTTCTTCAATCGGACCTCGGCCCAGCTGGTCTCACGCACCCGCGAGCTGGATCATCTGCGCCGCCTGCCGCCGGCCACCGCTACGGTGATCCCGAACGCCTCGCCCGCGGGCAGCCCTTCGCCCAGCGCGACGGCGACGGCGCTCCCCTCCGCCACGTCGAGCCCGACGGCCACGAGCACGCCCACGGTCACTCCGGTGCGAACGCCGACATCCACTCCCACGGCGACGGCGACGGCGGAGCCGGCGGTAGAAGCACAGGCAAGCATGCAGCAGGCGGTGTATCACTCTGGTGATGTGGCCGGCGTGGTGGTGACCGTGACCTCACACGGCCGGCCGGTGGTTGGAGCCTATGTGACGACTCAGTTTGTCTTCCCGAACAAGGTCGAGACCTGCACGGCGACAACCGATGCGGCGGGCGAGGCCAGATGCGACGCACCCATCCCCACCGAGCCGAACGGCACGCAGGTGTCGGTGGACGTGCAGATTCAGTCCAGCGCCGGCAACACAACCGCGTCGACGTCGTTCACCGTAAGCGGGTCGTAGCAACTGTGATGGTAATGCAAATGGGGGTTCAGGATACGAGCGTTGTAGACTCGATTGAGCCGGTCCGTTCCCGATGTATCCGGACACGTTTGCCGGAGCCACGCCGGGACGTCGCCTCGACGCCCGCCGGCGCACTGCCGATTCGCCGAATCTGACCGCCTGGCACCGGACGTCCCGCAATGCGGCTTCGCCTGTTTTCGGCGACGTCCTTCCGGACGCGTCCCGATACATCGGGAACCCACGACCGGCGACGGCGTTGCCGCCGGGTCCCGATACATCGGGAGCCAAGGGGGCGATGCGCCTCCGGCCCCCGCGAATACCCACACCCAAAGTGTTCGGAAATGGTACAATGAGGACATGAATGCTGCAATAACAGACACGCCGGTAGAGCCGGCGTTTGCTCGTACCTACGAGTTCCCCTTTGATCCCTTCCAGCTCCAGGCGATGGCCGAGATCCGAGCCGGGCGGTCGGTCATGGTCGCCGCGCCCACCAGCGCCGGCAAAACGGTCGTGGCCGAGTATGCCCTCTGGCGAGCAATGTCCCTCGGCACGAAGGCCATCTACACCACGCCCATCAAGGCACTGTCCAATCAGAAGCGCCGCGACCTGGAGCAACTCTATCCCGGGCAGGTAGGTCTGCTCACCGGGGATCGGAGCGAGCGTCCTGAGGCGCCGATCGTGGTCATGACCACCGAGGTGCTGCGCAATATGCTGGTGGACGACGCGGCCAGCCTGGACACGGTCGGCTGCATCGTCTTCGACGAGGTGCACTATCTGGCCGATCTTGACCGCGGCACAATCTGGGAAGAGGCCATCATCAACAGCCCCGACCATGTGCAGTTGGTCTGCCTCTCCGCGACCATCCAGAACGCGGACGAAATCGCTGCCTGGATCACGGAGACGCACCGCCCGATCGCCCTGATCCGGCATGACGAGCGCCCCGTGCCGCTGGACCACTATTTCTTCTCGCGCAACCGGTTACGCTTGCTCAAGGGGAATGAGCGGTTCCCCGCGGAGCGCGTTACTGCCCCCGCGGAGGTGCTCCGCGCGCTTGGTGAGCAGGACTTGCTTCCGGCCATCTGGTTCGCTTTCTCTCGCCGGGCCGTCGAGGAAACTGCCGAGGCCTGCGCCTTCGGCGCACCCCGCTTGAACGCCCAGCAGAAACAGGAAATCGAGACGGCCATAGCCTGGACGCTCGATACTCTGCCGACTGAGGACCGCACGCTCCCTCAGCTCTCCCTGCTCGTGCGCTTACTGCGTCGCGGCGTCGGATTCCATCATGCCGGGCTTCTACCACCCTTAAAGGAACTGGTCGAGCGCCTCTTCATCGATGGGCTGCTTTCCGTGGTGTGCGCCACCGACACACTCGCGGTCGGCATCAACATGCCGGCTCGAACCGTCATCATCAACAGCCTCACCCGTCCGGTGGGCGGGATGCTCACTCCGAATGACTTCCAGCAGCTCACCGGCAGGGCCGGTCGTCGCGGGATTGACCCGCGCGGCGCGGTTGTCATGCTGCCCAGCCCCTCCTATGAGTTCCACAAGGGTTACGCCGGCGTGACGGGTCCGCTCCAGCCGGTACTCAGCGCCTTCCGCCTGCGATACAGCAGCCTGCTGTCCGCCATGGAGGGCAGTCCCGAGCGCCTCGCCCGCCTGGTCAAGGCCAGCCTGCGCCAGTATCAGATGAAAGGCGTGATCCGCAAGGCGCAAAATGGTCTCGCCACGATCGGGACCGCCGTACCGGATGTCGACGAGGGGGTCGGCACCTATCTGAAGCTCCAGACCGAACTGTCGGCCGCCGAGAAAGAGCAGAAACGAGCGCGCAGCGCCCGATCCAAGAACCGCACGCCGAACTCGGAGGCGAGGCTGCAGAGAGCCCGGGACGAACGTGCCCGCCTTTCGATGGAGCTGCGCGAGCATCCGTTGCACGCAAGCGAGTTGATAGCCGGCCTCGATCCCGGTCAGCTGTCGACGCTGCGCGACGTGAACAAACTGAAATCGACCATCGACCGGGCTCAGGAAGAGTGTGATCAAGACGCCGCCGCCACGGCCGAGGCGGTACGCACCGTCTTGCGGCGTCTCGGCTATCTGGACCGCCATGGTTTGCGGCCGAAGGCTCGCGGGCTGCGTCAGATCGTCTCTCCCTCGGGCATCGTGCTGGCGGAGATGTACGACCGCGACATGTTCAAAGGACTGAAGGCGCCCGAACTGGTTGAAGTCATGAGCTGGTTCGCTTCCGACTCGATTCGGCGCCGGCCCAACCGCTTTCGCCTTGGAGGCCGGCTCCTGCGCCTTCGTCGAATCGCCAGAGATGTGCATCGCCACGTGTCTCACCTCGAGGAGGAGGAAGGCATCCATCTGGCCCAGGGCCCGAGCGAGTGGTTCTACGGCGCGGCGCAAGCCTGGGCGGAAGGCAGCTCGATCGGCTCCATCGCGAGCAAGATCGGCCTGGGCGAGGGCGATATCGTCAGTCTGCTCAACAAGACAGTCGACCTGCTCGACCAATTCGAGGGATTGCTCCTCCAGCACGACGACCGGAATATGCTGGCGGTGACGGCCGAAGCTCGACGGCTCCTTGTGCGCGGACTGGTAGCCATGGTCCGAAGCGGCGACGAATCGGCCCAGCTCGAGGCCGCGCTCAGCTAGGGCCGGGCTTCCTCGACAAGCGTACGAGCCGGCGGCTAGTAGCCGATCAGTCGCGGCGCCGCCGCCACCGGTTTGGTGTCCTGCCGCAGCGCCGGGTGTTGCTCGAGGATGCTCTGGGGAACGAAGTACCAGCGGCCGCCGACCAGCGGCAAGGTGGCTTCGGCCCCGCCGTGGTAGACCACCTCGGGGCTGGCCGAGTTAACGTAGAGCTCGCCGATCAGGCTGAACTCACCCGGCACGCAGGGGTTGAGCTGATCCAGCTCGGCCTGCGTCACGCCCCGGGTCCGAAGCCACGAGAAGGAATCAAGCGGCCTGTCGATCGTGTTCAAGCGGTTCTCCCGACGCCATTCTACAGACGGCCGCCGGCGACACGCGGCTACCGAAGCCGGATAGTGACGCAGAACGGTGTCCGGGCAAGAAGGCGCGCAGCGCCTTCCGTAGGCCGGCTAGCTCTTGCGCCGGCTCTCGGATGTGTGAAGCGTTGGATTGTCGCGGGCGCGTCGGGCGGCGAAGGGTCGGCGAGCGTGTGTGTAGTG
>JBOGSL010000151.1:0-19957 GCA_050695395.1 Chloroflexota bacterium
ATCAGCAGGGGCTACTCACGCTGCTCGATGCCCAGCGCGACGGAGGCGCCATGTCCTTGCCTTGCTACGACCCCGTCGAGAGGGCGGGAGCGTACGTTGATCTTGCAGGCGCTCGGATCTATGGCCTCAAGTACTACGGGGCCGCCACCGCTCGCGTCCTCGAGCAGACTCAGGAGCTGATCGCGCCGAGCCCCTTTTCGATCCTCATGCTTCACACCGGCCTGCTCGGTCAGGTGCCTCACATGCATGGTGGTCTTTCCGCCGGCCAGCTGGACGCGTTGCGTCCCCGGGTGGACTATCTCGCTCTGGGCCACATCCACAAGCATCTGATCCGCGACCGATGGGTTTGCAATCCCGGCTCGCCCGAGACGGTGTCGTTCGAAGAGGCTGAATGGTTTCACGGATTCCTCGACGTAACGGTCGAGGACGGCAATGCCGCCATCACCCCCGTGACCACGAAGTCGCGCCGCCCCTTCGTTCGGATCCACGTGCTGGCCGACGGCTGCCGCAGCTTGGACGACTTCATGGAACGGGTCGAGGAGAAGGCGGCGGCGGCCGGCATCCCCGCTGGATCGGTGGTCGAGGTTTCTCTGCAAGGCGTTGCCGAGTTCCGACGCCAGGACGTGCCACTCGAGGCGTTGCAAATGGCGGTGCAGGCCCGGTTCGATCCGCTCACGGTCAGGGTGCGCAACGGCTTGACGCCGGCGGGAACGCTGCGTACGCGCGCCTCTGAGCGAGAATCTCGATCGGAGCTTGACCGTCGCGTCGTTGAGCATCTTATCGACGCGGCGGGCCAGAGTTACCAGGCGGCCGACTGGGTCGATCTGATCCTGGACATAAAAGGTATGGCCGCCGAGCATCAGGACGCGGCCTCCATCGCCGCACATCTGGAGGACGCGCTCTCGCATCGATCACAGTCACGACCGGTCGTGGCCTCCGTCGAGCCGGCCCCTTCAAGGGCATCGAAGGAAACGTTCGATCCGGCGCAGTTGGACTGGTAATGCGGCTGCTATCCGTCCGATTGCAAAACATCAAGAGCTACGGCGACTGCACCATTCCCTTAAGCCCGGGTGTGAACGCGGTCTCGGGACTGAACGGAAGCGGCAAAACGACCGTCCTTGAAGCCGTGGGCTTTGCGCTCTTTGATGCCCTGCCGTACAAGCAGCGCTCCTTCTTGCGGGAAGGATGTCGGTTTGGAACGGTCTCCGTTCACCTTGCAGCGCGAGACGGTCGAGAGTATGAGATCGTTCGCCGGATAGGAATTGGCAGCGAGCACTACGTCGAAGATGTCGAAAGTGGTTTGCGCCTAGCCGATCGCGCAGACACTCTGGAGTGGGTGCGAGATCATGCACTTGACGTAGATCGAGATATAGAGCTCCGCAGCCTCTTCACCAACGCGGTAGGTGTCCCTCAGGGAACCATGACCGCTATATTCCACGAGCCGGCGGGGCATCGCAAGAAGACGTTCGATCCGCTCTTGCGCGTGGAGGAATATCGAGAGGCCTACGAACAGCTTCGCGAGACGGCAAGTTACTTTCGCGACCAAGAGCGCGATCTAACAGGCGAGATCGCTCACCTAGAAGACGACGTTGGGCTCTTGCCGCGGGCCCGCGCCGATCTGAACTCCATCCGGGCCGAACTCCAGGATCTCAACGACCATTACGTGTCGCTAGGACTGGAGCAGCAAACGCTTCGGGAAGACAAGGATCGCTTGGACAGCACGGCACGGATGTTGGTCGATCTCGACCGGGAGCTGACCCTGGCCGAATCCAGGGAGGACACCCTGTCCAGAGAGCTGGCGGTTGCAGAGGCGCGAGTGGCGGAGGCAGTCGAGGCAGAGTCGATTGTAGGCACGTCAGCGAGCGGCTACCGGGCCGTGGTAGAGGCGCGCCAGAAACTCGGCGAGCTGGACGACCAGCGTCGCGAGCGAGATCGACTGGCACAACTCAAAGTCGAGGCCGCGGCCGCCATGAAGGAGATCAACCTTCGCATCGAAACGCTCGATAGAGAGCTTGCGTCCGCTCGAGAGGCTGCGCAAGCGGCGGAGGAACTCTCGGAAGACGTGACCAGGCAGCACGTCCTGGAGCAATCCGTCGATCAAGCAAAACTCGAGATAGAACGCGCGTGTCAGCTAGAGGAGCAGTATCGCGAGGCGGAAGTCGAGCTGGCGCGACAAAGGGATCAAGTAAAACTTCTCAGCGAAGCGCTAGAAGACGCAAAGGGGGCCGCAGTACAGGCGCTGGATCTGCGGGCTGCTCGCGAAGAGCTGCGAATGGCCCGAAGCGAGCAGGACGAGATCTCCAAGCTCGTCAAGAAGTCCGGCGAGCTTCGTGACGCCGGAACGAACCTCGAGCGGCAACGCGATGTGATGGCGGAGCAAGTGATCGAGCTGACGAGGCTGCGGCGTGAGATTTCCGAGCAGGAATCCGTTGCTGCGTCGGTGGAGGATCTCTGCGCTCGTGAGCGAGTTCTGGCTGAGGAGAAAGCGGAACTTGTGGCCAATGACGCGTACAACTCGGTAGCGTCGTCTGCTTTGCGTCAAGGCAACTGTCCCTTGCTGGACACAGCATGCCCCGTCGTTGCTCAGTCGACCTCCCTCGTGTCCGAGTTTTTGGAACGCACGGCGGAACTACCTGGCCAGTTGCGGCGACTGGAAATCGATCAGACAGATACACGTCGCTCGTTGGATGAGGCGATAGTCGCCGATCGAGATCTTCAGGTGAAGAGATTACAGCTGGGACGGTTGGAATACGCAGAGGCCCGATTGACTGAGGTCGAGGGCTCGCTCCACGATTTTCGCGAGAAATACCAGGGCGTACAGGAGCGGATAGCGGGCCGCCACGGGTTTGACGCGCAGCTTCAGACACTGACACGTGCGGTTGAAGAGCTAGAGGATGCGGCGCGCCGTGGCGCCACGGAGGCCTTGCTCCAGTCGAACCTCGAGCAAGCGCAGTCTCGCGAGGGGGCCTGCGGCGCGCGGGTGCGGGAGGTCGGAGACAAGCGAGCCGATCTCGGCAAGCTTCGTGCTGGGCTCCAGGCGCTCGAGCATCATCTGAAGGCCATCGGCGATCCTCGGGCGAGGCAGCAACGACTGGAGGTGTTGGCTTCGCGGTCGATCTCCTTGGCCGAGAGCCGGTCCTCGGCGCAGCGGCGCCTGCAGGAGCAAAGCGATCGACTCCGGGCGGCGACGATCAATCTCCAGCCGTTCCGGGATTTGGAGGCGAGCATCGCGGAGGAGCGCCGGATCGAGAAACTGAACATCCCTGACCACGAACGATATTTGCGGCACGCGCCTGAAGCAGAGAAGGTTGGCGCCAGACGGCTGGAAGCGGAAGCGGCCAAATCAGACCTGCAGAGTGCTCACTCAGTAGCGTGTGAGCTAAGGGATCTTCGAAAGCAGCAAGCTGCGGATTACGACGAAAAGAGGCATTTCGAGCTCGTCGGTCGGTACTCGGAAATGAGCCAGGAGATGGCGAGGGTGGGCGAGCGACGCCAACAGCTCCGGACGCGTATCCAGGAACACGAGGTTGAGATGAGCCGGCTGCTCGGCCAGGAGGAGAAGCTCATGAACCGGCGCCGGCGGCAGGCCGAGGCACAGAAAGCCGGCGAGGCTCTCGGTTTCGTGCGCGATATCATCCGCGAGGCGGGCCCAATCGTCACAGCCACGTTGCTTGACAACATCTCCAGCGCCGCTGCCGATATCTACTCCGACATCATGGACGATCATACGGCCGAGCTCCGCTGGGAACAAGACTACGCGGCAGCTGTGCAACGGGGTCTGGAAGTGCGCGAATTCGCGCAGCTGTCCGGTGGCGAGCAGATGAGCGCGGCGCTGGCGATTCGCCTGGCGGTTCTGAAGGAGATGGGCGAGGTAGATGTTGCGTTCTTCGATGAGCCAACGCAGAATCTGGACCTCGATCGCCGCGCCAATCTCGCCGAGCAGATCGGCCGGATTCGTGGTTTCCAGCAGTTGTTCGTGATCAGCCACGACGATAGCTTCGAGCACCAAACCGATGCCGTCATCCGGCTTCGGAAGGAGGACGGCGACACAATCGTGGAGCCGGCCTAAACGGTCATGACGTCTCCCGCCCACCAGCAGTATCTGCGCATCAAACGGCGCTACCCGGACGCGATCGTGCTGTTCCGCCTCGGTGACTTCTACGAGATGTTCGGAGAGGATGCAAAGCTCGGGGCTGAGGCGCTTCAAATCACGCTGACCTCGCGGGAGTTCGCGAAGGGCGATCGAGTCCCGATGGCCGGCATTCCGCACCATGCGTTGCAGGGTTATCTCAAGCGCTTTATCGATCGCGGTCACAGAGTCGCGGTATGCGAGCAGCTGAGCGAAGCCGGCAAGGGCCTGGTCGAGCGAGACGTGGTCCGCGTGATCACTCCAGGGACCCTGGCCGACCCGGAGCTCCTAGAAGACCGAAGAAATAACTACCTGGCGGCGGTATGTCCGTGGGCAGACGGTTACGGGCTTGCTTTCGTGGATGTCACCACCGGCGAATTTTGCGCGACCGAAATCTCCGGTCCGGACGCACTGGTCGACCTCGAGGCGGAGCTTCTTCGTCTCAGTCCCGCCGAGGTGCTCGCGCCTCGAGAGCTCCCCGCGCTTGAACCTTACCCGGCGACCATTCTTGAGACTCGCGACTTTCAGACCGATGGCGCGTACGATACTTTGTGCCGTCAGTTCGGCGTTGTCTCGCTCGACGGCTTCGGCGCCGCCGCTCTGTCCGCTGGGATCGGCGCCGCTGGCGCTATCGTCAATTACGTAGCGCAATCCAATCGAGCGCTGTTGAGCTTCCTCACGGGTATGCGCACGTACAGCACGGGCTCCTTCATGCCCCTTGACGTCGCTACACGTCGCAACCTGGAATTGACCGAACCCAACCGCCCGGGTGGGCGAAGCTTGCTGTGGCTCCTGGACAGAACGATCACGCCGATGGGCGCCAGGCTGTTGCGGCGTCGGGTCGGGCAGCCGCTGGTAACGATCTCACCGCTGGAAACGAGATTGGACGCTGTCGAGGATCTGGTCGAGCGACCGGTCGCTCGGGATCAGCTCAAGACACACTTGCGCGGCACGATAGATTTCGAGCGGCTCACGGGCCGAATCCGCCATGGTGACGCGTTGCCGCGCGAGCTGCTCTCATTGCAACGTTCACTGGCGTCGATACCGAAATTGCTCGCCTTCCTCGATGGCGTGGTGAGCGAGGAACTGATCGACGTTCAACAGAAGTGCGAGGTCCCGCCCGAGCTGCCAGACTTGATCGCGCGGTCAGTAGCCGACCCAGATTCCGGCCGGATGCTGCGCAGAGGATTCAGCGCCGAGCTGGACGATTTGGTGGAAAGCATACGGGACTCTCGGGACTGGATCGCCGGCCTGGAGGCTACCGAGCGCGAGCGAACAGGTATCAAATCGTTGAAGGTCGGATACAACAAGGTCTTCGGCTACTACCTGGAGGTCAGGAATTCGAACAGATCCAGCGTGCCTCCCGAGTACATTCGCAAACAAACCCTGGTCAACGCTGAGCGCTTTATCACCCCGGACCTAAAGGAATGTGAGGCCCGTATTCTCCAGGCGGATGAACGCATCGAGTTGCTGGAGCGACGCCTGTATGGGGAACTGTTGGAGCAGATCGGGCGATACGCAGAGAAGCTACTCGAGATCGGCGAGGCTCTTGCCAGATTGGACGTGTACCGGTCGCTTGCTGAGGCGGCCGGCAGACACGCCTATGTCCGCCCGAAGCTCGACGATTCCAGCTCGCTCCGCGTCATAGCCGGGCGCCATCCTGTGCTGGACGCGTCGTTGGACGAAACCTTCATCGCCAATGACTGCAACCTCGATTCGGCGGGCCAACAGATTATGCTGATCACCGGGCCGAACATGGGCGGCAAGAGCACCTTTCTTCGACAGGTTGGGCTGATAGTGCTGATGGCGCAAATTGGCAGCTTCGTCCCCGCCGAGGAGGCGCAGATCGGGCTGGTCGATCGCGTTTTCACCAGGGCTGGCGCCCAGGACAATATCTCCGTCGGCCAATCTACCTTCATGATCGAGATGGCCGAGACGGCGAACATCATTCGGCACGCCGGCGAAAAGAGCCTTCTGCTCTTGGACGAGATCGGCCGCGGCACCAGCACGTATGACGGCCTTGCCCTGGCCCGAGCCATCACCGAATATGTCCACGATCGCGTCGGCGCTCGTACGCTGTTCGCCACTCATTATCACGAGCTCACCGGGCTGGCAGACCAGTTCCCTCGCATCTTCAACACCAATGTGGCCGTGCTCGAGGAAGGCTCCGACGTCATCTTTCTGCACCGTCTGGAGCCAGGCTCGACCGATCGCTCCTACGGCATTCATGTCGGCCGCCTTGCCGGCCTTCCGTCCGCCTTGCTCGACCGTGCCCAGGACATCCTGATTGAGCTAGAAACGCAGCCACCACGCGGGCGCCGAAGCAACCCGACGCAGCTTCCTCTGTTCATCGAACAGGCCGACGGTCTGGCCAGCAAGCTGCGGGACGAGATTCTCGCCCTCGATGTCCCCGGTCTGACCCCGCTGGAGGCTCTTAACAAGCTCGCGGAGCTACAGGAGAAGGGACAAGGCTGACACGGGCCGGCCGTGCCCCGCCGACGGCATTTTCCTGAAGATCAGTCCTTTCCGTCACTCCGCTAAACTGAGGGCGGGGAGAAGAAAGCACGGATCCTGTGGTCGAGAAGAAGACGGCCCTCTACCAGCGGCACATAGACGCCGGCGCCCGCGTTGTTCCCTTCGCGGGCTTTCTCATGCCGGTCCAGTATGCGGGAATTGTCGGCGAGCACCAGGCGGTGCGAGAACGAGCGGGAATGTTTGATCTCTCCCACATGGGAGAATTCGAAATACGAGGGCCAGGTGCGCTGGCGGCCGTCGATCGCCTGGTTACCAACGATATCCAGGGCCTCCAAGTCGGACAGATCCGCTATACGCCGATGACCTACCCGGATGGCGGCATCGTTGACGACATTCTGGTATACCGGTATTCCGATCACCTGATGCTTGTGGTCAATGCCGCCAACATCGAGAAAGATCGAGACTGGATCGGCTCGCACCTGCCGCCCGACGCGCAGTTCACAGACGTCTGCGACCAGGTTGCTCTGATCGCGGTGCAGGGCCCACGCGCCGAGGGAATCGTTCAGGACCTCACGCCCGTCAAGTTGGGCGACATATCGTACTATCACTTCGCGGAGGGCGAAGTGAACGGCACCCCGGCCACCATCTCGCGCACCGGCTACACCGGGGAGAATGGCTTCGAGCTCTATGTCGCGCCGAACTCGGCGCCGAGTCTTTGGCAGGCGCTCCTGCGGCGGGGCGAGCCCGACGGACTGGTCCCCGCGGGACTCGGGGCACGAGACACGCTGAGACTTGAAGCCGGCTATATGTTGTACGGAAATGACATCGATCACACCACCTCGCCGCTCGAAGCGGGGCTCGGATGGACCGTCAAGTTCGGCGAACAGCCGTTCTCCGGTCGTGAAGTCCTTGAACGGCAGAAATCTGAGGGTGTGCGCCGTCGCATGATGGCGTTGGAGATGGCTGATCGCGCGATACCGCGGCCCCACTGCAGGCTGTACCTCAACGGCGAAGGAGTTGGCGAGATCACGAGCGGCACGTTCTCACCGACCCTCCAGCGCGGCATCGGTCTGGGTTATGTGGCGACAGGATTGAAAGCCGGAACCGAGCTGCAGGTCGATATTCGGGGGCAGCGGCACCCGGCACTCCTGGTTCGCAAACCGCACTATAAGCGGGAGGGTTCGTAATCGTGGACATTCCTACTGATCTGCGCTACACCAAATCCGACGAATGGGTCCGGCGCGAGGGCGAAGAGTTAGTAACCGGTATCACCCAGTTCGCCACCGAACAGCTTGGCGACATCGTGTACATCCAATTGCCCGAAGCCGGTAAGAGCTTCAACCGGGAAGCTTCCTACGGCGAGATCGAATCGGTCAAAGCCGTGTCCGATCTCTATTGCCCGGTGGCCGGGGAGGTAGTCAAGGCGAACGAGCAGCTCGAGCAGACACCGGCGCTCATCAACGAAGAGCCGTATGGGAGCGGATGGCTTGTGCGTCTCCGGCCCGACGACCCCGGCGCCTACGATGCTCTTTTGACCGCCGATCAGTACCGAGAAGCCGTCGAGGCGCGTTCCTGATGTCGTATCTGCCGCACACCGAGGAAGAGAGAGCGGAAATGCTCGATACCATCGGTGTGGACCGGCTCGAGGATCTTTTCGCGAACGTACCGGCGGAGCTTCGGAGTGGCCCCCTCAATCTCCCGCCGGGCATGAGCGAGATGGAAGTAAGGGCCTTGCTCGACTCACTCGCCGCCGAGAACCTCAATCTGCAACAGCACCCGGGCTTTCTGGGCGCCGGAGCTTACCACCACTTCATTCCCAGCGCTGTCGGAGCCATCACCGGTCGCTCCGAGTTCTCCACCTCGTACACTCCCTATCAGGCCGAGGTCAGCCAGGGCACGCTGCAAGTTATTTACGAGTATCAGACACTGGTTGCCGAGTTGACAGGAATGGATGTCGCCAACGCCTCGCTCTATGACGCGGCAACGGCGGTTGTCGAAGCCGCCAAGATGGCGATCAACGAGACGAGGCGGGACACGCTGGTCGTGGCAGGTGGGATGCATCCCGAGTATCGACGAGTACTTCAGACGTACATGCGCGGCGAGGGATTCGAGCTTCGCGAGGTGGCTGAAGACTGGGTGCTGTCTACAGACGGACTTGATACGGCGGTCGACGAGGGCGTAGCGGGTGTAATCGTGCAGTCGCCCAACTTCTGGGGAGCGCTCGAGCCTATGGGTGCTCTTGCTCACGCGGCCCACCGAGCCGGCGCCCAATTCATCGCGGTGGGCAACCCCTTGACGCTTGCACTGCTCTCACCCCCGGGCGAGTACGGTGCCGATATCGCCTGCGGCTGTGGACAGCCGTTTGGCATCCCGCTGATGTACGGTGGCCCGTATCTCGGTATCATTGCGGCTCGGGCGGGTCTTGCGCGCCGTCTGCCTGGGCGGATCTCCGGAGCGACGGTCGACCAGCAGGGACGGCGCGGCTATGTACTGACGATGCAAGCGCGCGAACAGCACATTCGTCGAGAGAAGGCAGCCTCCAATATCTGCACCAATCACCAGCTCATGGCTCTCGCCGCTACCGTGTACCTGGCGCTGATGGGCAAAGAAGGCATCCGTAAAGTTGCGAATCTCTGCGTTCAGAAGGCCCACTACGCGGCGAGTCGGCTAGCTCAGATCCCGGGTTTCAGCCTGGCCTACGGTGCCCCTTTCTTCAACGAATTCACTCTGAGCACTCCGGTTTCCGCCGCTGAGGTCAATCGCCTCTTGCTCGACCGTGGCGTGGTGGGCGGCTTTGATCTCGCCGTTGTTGACGCGGCTCTCGACCATCATCTGCTGCTCAGCTTCACGGAGCTGAATACGCGCGACCAGATAGATGACCTGGTGGCAAACCTCACCACCTTGCAACCGGTCGGCGAGCCGGTTGCATCCGGAGTTCGAGGTAGCACGTGAGCGAGCCTCTTCTCTTCGACATCAGTTCGCCGGGCCGGCAGGGTTACTCGCTTCCAGACCTTGACGTGCCCGAGACACCCGTCGATCAACTCATCCCACCCGAATATCTGCGTCAACAACCGGCCGAGTTGCCCGAACTCTCCGAACCCGATGTGATACGTCACTTTACGCACCTGTCACAGCAGAACTACAGCATCGACAGCGGCTTCTACCCGCTGGGCTCTTGCACCATGAAATACAACCCGAAGATCAACGAGGCGGTGGTGACCCGTCCAGGTTGGGAGGACATTCATCCGCTTCAGCCGGAGGCCACGGTGCAGGGCGCACTGCGACTGATGTATGAGCTGCAAGGGGCGCTTGCCGAGATTGCCGGCATGGACCTCTTTACGCTGCAGCCGGCCGCGGGCGCCCACGGCGAGCTCACCGGTTTGCTCATGATCCAGGCATACCACCGCTCGCGGGGCGAGCATCGTGACGAGATCATTGCTCCGGATTCCGCACACGGAACCAACCCGGCGACGGCCGCGATGCTTGGCTACAAACTCATTACCGTCCGATCAGACCAACGCGGTCGGGTTGATCTAGAGGAGTTGCGCCGGTTGGTGGGGGATCGGACCGCCGCAATGATGCTGACCAACCCCAGCACACTGGGGCTGTTTGATGAGCAGGTGCGAGAGATGGCCGATGTGGTGCACGATGCCGGGGGCCTGATGTACTACGACGGAGCCAACCTCAATGCCATCATGGGCATTGCGCGCCCGGGAGACATGGGTTTTGACGTGGTTCACTTCAACCTGCACAAGACATTTACGACTCCGCACGGGGGCGGCGGCCCGGGCGCGGGGCCGGTGGGGGTGAAGCAAGTGCTCGCGCCCTATCTCCCCGTCCCGACCGTCTCACGCGGCGCTGGAGGCTACATCCTCGACTACCAGCGGCGTCAGACTATAGGCAAGGTCCGGACGTTTTACGGGAATTTTGGCATGCTGGTGCGCGCCTTCACTTATATACGCCAGATGGGCGGCAACGGCCTGGCCCGGGTGAGCGAAGATGCGGTGCTCAGCGCCAACTACCTCCGCGCCAGCCTGAACGACCTGTACGAAGAAGCGTACCCGGGCCCCAACATGCACGAGTTCATTCTCTCGGGAAAGAGACAGGCGCGGAAAGGTGTGCATACCAGAGATATCGCGAAGCGTCTCATGGATTACGGCTTCCATCCGCCCACGGTCTATTTCCCGCTCATCGTTGAGGAGGCGATGATGATAGAGCCGACCGAGACGGAAAACAAGGACACCCTCGACGCGTTTATCGCGGCGATGAGGCAGATTGCGCGGGAGGTCGAGGAGCAGCCGGATCTGGTGACGGACGCCCCGGCGGAAACTCCCCTCGGAAGGCTGGACGAGACGCGGGCGGCACGCACACCGGATCTTCGATGGAAGCCTAGGGTTCGTTGAGTGACATGAACATCTTGCGGTGCCGCACGCGGCATGCTGTACTATGGAGCAACCTAAGAGAAGGATGGGGGCCAGGCGGCCCTCACTTCGCGTTAGCGGGCACAACCACAACAAATCAGAGCGAATGCAGAGATGGCAGAACTGACGGCCACTGAGCCTCGTGTAACAGAGCCGAACGAGGCAGATCGTCTGCTTGAGGTCGAGGATCTCAAGACGTATTTCTACACGCGAGCGGGCGTGGTAAAGGCTGTCCAGGGAGTTTCGTTCGACCTGGACAAGGGTGAGACGCTCGGCATCGTGGGCGAGTCCGGCAGTGGCAAGAGCGTCACCGCGCTGTCCATCATGCGACTGATACCCGAGCCACCGGGCAAGTTCGCCGGCGGCAAGGTCGTGTTTGACGGGAAACCGCTGATCGATGTGGTCGAGGACACCGATTCACGTGGGCGGGTGCATCGGCAGGAACACAGCATATCTGAAGGAAGCATGCGGAAGATTCGAGGTGGCGACATCTCGATGATCTTCCAGGACCCCATGACCTCGCTGAATCCGCTTCTCACCATTGGGCGTCAGATCGCCGAGTCGGTGCAAGAGCACATGGGTCTCGGTCGAAAGGCTTCGTACACCCGGGCGGCGGAGATGCTTGACAAAGTCGGTATCCCGAGTGCACAAAACCGCCTCGGAGATTATCCGCACCAGTTCAGCGGCGGCATGCGCCAGCGCGTGATGATTGCTATCGCCCTGGCGACGAACCCAGAACTTTTGATCGCGGATGAGCCAACCACGGCGCTTGATGTGACTATCCAGGCACAAATCCTGGATCTGATGCGCGGCCTCTCCAGCGAATTCGGAACCGCGGTGATCCTCATCACACATGACATGGGTGTGGTCGCCAACATGGCCGATCGCGTGGCAGTGATGTACGCGGGGTACGTGGTGGAGACGGGGACCATCAGCGAAATCTTCTATCGGGGTCGTCATCCGTACACTCACGCTTTGCTGAATTCCATTCCGAGGCTGGATCAACCGCGCGACCAGCCCCTCTCGCCAATCAAGGGATCGCCGCCGGACATGCTCACCTTGAAGCCCGGGTGTCCCTTCGCCCCGCGTTGTCCCAACGTGATCGATATCTGCCGCCAGCAAATGCCGCCCCTTGAAACAATCGGCCCCGGACATCTGGCGGCTTGTTGGAATCCCGTAACGGAGTCGCCTCTATGACAGCTGAGCGAGTTCCAGACGAACAGACTCCGCTAATGGAAGCGCACGGTGTCACCGTCGATTTCCCCATAAAAGGCGGGTTTCTCGGCCGTCAAGTTGGCGCCGTCCACGCCGTCAACGACGTTAATCTGAAGGTTTTTCCGGGTGAGACTCTGGGTCTCGTCGGCGAAAGTGGCTCCGGGAAAACGACACTCGGACGGGCGTTGCTTCGGCTGGTGCCGACGACCGCCGGGGAGATTGTGTTCCAGGGTAAAGACATCACCAAGATGTCGCAGGGGAAAGTCAGGCCCATGCGGCAAGATATGCAGATGATCTTCCAGGACCCCTTTGGCTCCCTCGACCCGCGAAAGACAGTCTTCCAGATCGTGGCCGAGCCCCTGGTGAATTTCCATAAGGGGAATAAGCGGGAGCAGAAAGCTGAGGTCCAGGAGCTTCTCAAAGTGGTGGGTCTCAATCCCGACCACATCAATCGTTACCCGCACGAGTTCAGCGGCGGTCAGCGACAGCGTGTCGGTATCGCCCGGGCTCTCGCACTTCGGCCCAGGATCGTCATCGCCGACGAACCGGTTTCCGCGCTGGACGTCTCAATCCAGGCCCAGATACTCAATCTTCTCGAGAAGCTGCAGGACGAGTTCAACCTCACCTATCTGTTCATCGCGCACAACCTGAGTGTTGTTCGGCACGTGAGCGATCGCGTCGCCGTGATGTACCTCGGCAATCTGGTGGAGTCCGCTCCAAGTGACTCGCTCTACGCTCATCCCCTGCATCCATACACTCAAGCGCTGATGAGCGCGATCCCACTCGCTGATCCGGCGCGAGAGCGCGCCAAACAGCGGATCATCCTTCAGGGTGACATCCC
Source organism: Chloroflexota bacterium (assembly GCA_050695395.1). Taxonomy (GTDB): domain Bacteria; phylum Chloroflexota; class UBA5177; order UBA5177; family UBA5177; genus JBOGSL01. The sequence continues at coordinate 13,082 of JBOGSL010000151.1, forward strand.
CAGCCCGGTGAATCCTCCCTCGGGGTGTGTTTTCCACACCCGGTGCTTCAAGGCTCAACCGATCTGCTCGCAGGTGTCCCCAACGTTCGAAGAGAAGATGCCGAACCACTGGGCGGCGTGTCACTTTGCGGATGTGCCCGAAGTTTCGCGACCGGATGAAATCCAGCCGCCTATTCAGGCGGAGCTTTCCCCTCAGTAGCCACCCTCTCCGGAGGGTCCCTACGGATACTGGGAACGGGAGAGAAAATCGCTCCGGAGTCTGAAGCAGAAGTCTCCGGCGGCGGGTTGCGCCGTCTACGGCGCTGTGGTTGGGGTCGGCGTAGGCTCTCCCGGAGATGGCGATGCTGTGGGCGGCGCCGGCGTTATCTCGCTCTGCTGGACGCGCGCGAACGCCTCCACGGTTCGAGAACCGTCCTGACACGGCGAAAGACTGCTCACCTCAATGCGATAGAAGCGACCCGGGCGAGGGAAAAGGATGCTGTAGCGACGCGAGGATTGCACGCCGCTGTGGACAAACGCTATCTTCTTGCCTACCTCAGCAACCGTAACCCGATAGTCCGCGGCATGTCTCGCGGCTCTCCACGTCCAGGTGATCTCCCCCTCGGATAGGCCCGATTTGCTCAACTGGATCCCGTCTACCGGACTCGGCAACGGGCAAGGATCGATGGCCAATCCCATCCGTCCAAACAAACCCCAGGAGCGGTTGAACGCACGCCAGCTGTATTCGACTTGCGTGCCGGTCCAGGGATCGTTGGCGATCACATGACCGTTGTCATACCCGACCAACAGGACCGTATGCTCGTGGGTGACAAGGAAGAATTGATTACCGTACGCGGATGTGAGGCGAACTGTGCCCGGCTGGAGCGCATAGGTGATCCACGCTTCAACCGGCCAGCCCCGATCAAGATAGGAACGCAGAACTTGGTCCCTATCGTACTGAAGCTGGTCACTGCGATAGTCGAAGCGAGCCAACGCTTGTTGAATGGGATGGGCGTACACGCCATAATTCACCAACGAGGCGCCCTCCTCTCCGTCCGGATTGCCCCGAAATCCGAGATTGGGATTGGGATTGCGAGGGAGCGAACGCATGATCTGTTGTTCGCTGATCCGGGCCCGGGTCGCCATGCTCGCCGCGGAGGACTCGCAGGTGAGGTGGTGCTGTTGCTTGAGGCGCGGGAAGCCGGCCAGATGCACCGCCTGTCCTCGCGCTGAGGTCTCCGCCGGGGCGAAGACGAAGAAAATGGCACAGCCGAGGCTTGCGCAGAGACGATGGGTGAGACGCACGCAAGACCTTCCTAAAAGACGTCGTAGCATAGCACAGGAGGATTTGCGCTTGGACGAGTTGCATGAGGGCGACGAAGCTCCGGATTTCACCCTTCCATACCCCGGGGGCGAGCTGACCCTTCGCGACATGCGGGGTCGTCCCGTGGTGGTCTACTTCTACCCCAAGGACGATACGTCAGGTTGTACCACCGAGGCGTGCGGTTTTCAGTCGGTTTACCCTCGGCTCGCGCAGGCGGGTGCCGAAGTTCTCGGTGTCAGCCGCGATTCGCTTGATTCGCACAACCAATTCGCCGCCAAGTTTGGTTTGACCTTCCCTCTTCTCTCCGATCCCGATCATCGCGTGGCCGAAGCCTACGGCGCGTGGACGCAGCGCCAGTCGTACGGCAAGACATACATGGGTATCGAGCGAAGTACGTTCCTTATTGACCCAGACGGCAAGATACAGAAGATCTGGCGCGAGGTCACGCCGAAGGGCCACGCCGAGCAGGTGCTGGCAGAGATACAGTGACTGTGTTCAGCGAGCTTCGCAAGAGTCTCGAGGAAGAGCACCCGGTTACCGTTGCCACCGTCATCGCCGGACCCGGGATGCTTGGCGCCAAGCTCCTCGTTCGGGATGACGGGTCTACGGTGGGCGACCTGGGCCGGTTGACCGCAGAGGTGATTGCCGACGCAAGGATGCAGCTTGCCAAGGAACAGGCGGTCACGAAGAGCTACTCGCAACCCACCGGCGTTTTCGACATTTTCATCGATGTGTTCCCCGTAAAGCCGCGTCTCGTCATCATCGGCGCCACGCACACCGCTATCCCCTTGTCGCGCTTCGCCCACGAGCTTGGCTACCACGTCACGGTGTCCGATGCCCGTGCTGCCTTCGCTGTCCCGGAGCGCTTTCCCCAGGCCGATCGGGTGCTGAAGGGATGGCCGCAAGACATCCTGCCTACCCTCAATCTTGACGAGCGTAGCTACGTGGTTCTCCTGAGCCACGACCCAAAATTTGACGAGCCGGCTCTTGAGATCGTTATACCGTCGTCCGTTCCGTACATTGGCGCTATTGGAAGCCGAAAGACGCAGCGCGATCGCTTCGCACGGCTGAGAGACAACGGCTTTAGCGAGGAGCAGCTCGCGCGGGTATACGGACCGGTAGGGTTGGACATCGGCGGGACCAGCGTGGAAGAAACCGCTCTCGCGATCCTGGCCGAGATCACAGCCGTGCGTCGGGGGCGAACAGCGGGATTCATGAAGGACAGGGCGCTGCCCGCCAAGGAAGTGGTATCGTCTAGCTCCGCCGGCGGATGATCGTACGCCACTCACATGTTCGCCACCCTCGGCCGCAGCCACGCCCGGCGGCAAGACATATGCGTGCGCCCCGCCGATATTGCGGCAGGGCGTGTTTGCGGATGGCGGGGTAAAGCGCAGCTCGCGCCGTGAGAATATCGAGCGTGTCCCGATAAATCGGGAACCTAAGCTGCGAGCGGTCGGAGCCGTGAGCGGCGAGTCATAGGTCGGCAGCAAACGGCTTGTAAGGTTGCCGCGACACCATCGAGCATGACTCGAAACATTCGATGCCGGGGCGCTATTAAGTGTCCATGACGAGCTGGCCCAGATACTGCACTCGCTCGTGTATCTCAAAACGAGAGCGGAGATTCATGGCACTCCTGCAGCTGCTGCGCGAAGAGAACCTTCTCGACGACCACCTCGATCAATACCTGGAAGACCTGTACCGCATCGTCTGCGTGAGCTCTCGACCCGCGTCGATGGCCGGTCCCACGCAGTTGGTGCGCAGTACGTATGTGGTCGACTGGGAGCAGTTGGTGCATCTGCTTGAAGACTACGATGGTTTCGGGGAGGACATCGTCGAACTCTCGCCGGTAAGTAGGGAGGAAGCGGTCATCTTGCGTCACCTGGGCGGCGATCGAATAGCGCGGGCCTAGCTCTTATAATCGGGTCCGTTCTCCACATCCCACGTCAGGACTTGCCGTATGGTGAACAAGGGTTCCCTGACGGTTATCTGCGGCCCGATGTTCTCGGGCAAGTCGCGCGAGTTGATTCGACTGGTGCACATCGCGGAGATCGCGGGCCAAACGACCACCGCCTTCAAACCGAGAATCGACACTCGCTACAGCCACTCCGACGTCTCGTCGCACGATGGGATTCACCGGCAAGCCCGGGCCGTGGAAACGGCGAGCGAGATTCTTTCGCTGGTATTGGCGGAGGACGAGATGCCGCAGGTGATAGCCGTGGACGAGGGCCAGTTCTTTGATCGCGGCTTGCCGCCCGTGTGCAGCTGGCTGGTTGATGATGGCCGGCGCGTGGTGGTGGCGGGTTTGGACCGAAATTTTCGTGGCGAGCCGTTCGGAAGCATGCCGGACCTGCTTTCTCTGGCCGACGAGGTGATCAAGCTTCGCGCCGTTTGTATGCGCTGCAAAGATCCGCGCGTTACCGCGAGCCTCCCGCAGCGGCTTATCGACGGGAAACCAGCCCCATATGACAGTCCCGAACTGATGGTGGGAGGAGCCGAGTGCTATGAGGCGCGCTGTAGAGACTGCCACGAGGTGCCGGGGAAGCCGCGAGCAACCAGTCAGTTGCAGATGACGCTGTAGATGCTGTCAGCTAGCTTGCGGGCGGGACGCTTTGTTGCTGAAGGGCGAGTTGATCTTTGAGGAAATCGATCGGCTCCATGATCGACGGATCAACCCCATTCAGCAGGGCCAGATAGTACGAGGTGAAGTCGCCCAGCGAGACAAGTGAGTATATCTGCGCGAGAGGGCCGGCCCCCGCCGCCTGAGCCAGATCCCACGACACGCCAAAGCCCTGCAGAAGCTTCTGAGTCACGTCCATACGCAACCGGATTCGGGCCGGCAAGGCGGCGGCATCGAGCATGATTACCTCAATGGCTGCTCCCAGGCCCTTCGGGTATTCGTAACCCACGATCGCGTTGTGGTCGAGTTCGGGAAACTCCGCGAAGAACGACCAGCTCTTGGCGTTCTCGTTCATCTGGGTCTTCCAGCGGCGCGCTACCGCGGAGAGATAGTCGGCTCCATAAATCACGACGGCTTTGGTGACGCAGGCCTGAGCAAGACGCTTGGCCGCGTTTTCACTTGCCGGCATGTCGCCGCCGTACTCACGCTCCATGCGCCGAGCCGTGCTTAGCGCGTCGTCGAAGTCTTCCTGCTGCCGGCCGAGAAGCCCGAGCCGTTCCATAATTCTCACCAGCGGCGTGAAGAGGTAGCCGACGGTGGCACGGGGCTTTGCCGGGTACTGGAATTTGAGGACCGGAGCCGAAAACTCCCGCGCGAGACGCTCGATCTCGCCGCCCGTGGATATCGCCAGCAGCTTCGCGCCCCGAGCTTGACCCTCGCGGAATGCTGAGATCGTCTCCTCGGTGCTCCCCGAGTAACTGACGGCGATGAGCAAGGTATTCTGATCAACCCAGGCCGGCAGGCCGTAATTTCGCCACACCGACACCGGCACCGTCATCTGCCGCGCCGTATACGACTCCAGAAGTGAGCCCCCGATTGCCGATCCGCCCATTCCGGCGATCAGCACGTGATCGGTCTGGCCGTAACTGGCTGGCAGGTCAGCGTGATCGGCCAGACGCCACGCGACATCCATTTGGGCGCTCAGCTCCGCAATGCGGCGGTACATGTCGTCCGGGTCGAGCCGGGCGTAGGTTCGCGGATCGTCGAGATCGACTTCAGCGGTCATTGGCAGACTCAACAGAGTGCCTGTCGACGTTGAGCACCACGCGTCCCGGCTCAATGTCCGCTATTCGGTCCGACGGCACGATGACCCGGTGGGTGAATATCAAGCCTTCGGGAACAATCAGCTCGCTCAGCCGTTCAGTCTGGTCGTCAACACTCGTCCCACCTAGATGTCCCAGCATGTCATCCGTGGCCCACACTTCTGTGTGACGATCCAGCACAACATCCCGCGCCGGCGCGTCCGTTGTCTCCTGAATAATCGGCGTGAACGCGATAGATTCGACGCCGGTCGCCGCTCCAACGGCAGGCACGTCGGGCACGTCGAGGGCCTCGGAATCCTGACCCGTGGGCGGCGGTGCGATGTTCTGTTGGGTCTCGAAGTCCGGCATCTCATCGAACTGCTGCAAGTTCAGCTCGAGGTAGATTTGGTCGCCCTCCGATCGATCGAGAGAGCCGATAGGAACCCGAGACAGACGATCGGCAAAGCCGTGAGCTACGACCAGAAAGGTGATCTGCCGGGTGCTGGGATCGTACACCAGGCCATCCAGATCACCTAGCTTGTTCCCGTCCCGCTGCCGCACATCGGCGCCAAAGTCGAATTGCATACAGCCCTCTCCTTAGCCCTACTCGTCCATACTAGCCCGCCCAAGACCTTGATATACTTGGAACGCGTGAGCGAATTTGTTGCGCAGCAAGGAGAGGTCGCCTAGTCTGGCCTAGGGCGCGGCACTGGAAATGCCGTAGGGGGGCAACCTCCTCGTGGGTTCGAATCCCACCCTCTCCGCCACCTGCTCGACGGCCGCTTCGATGTGTCGTGCGCTAACCTTCCTTCATGCGGTCCTTCCGCCTCGGAGCAGTAGGCAATGAGCTGCGCGGTTCTGTCTGGCCCCACTTTCCAATCTGCAATCAATCTCTCATTGCCATACTGGGGGTAGTAAAACTCCCAAAGGATGAATATGACTACCAGAGCCAGCTTAGGTTTCGTCGGCGTCGCCATCGTCGCCATCGTGGCCCTCATCTTCGGGCTCGTGGGCGGCTTCGCCGCCAATCGGATAGCAGGGCCGAAGAACGTCACCAAGGTCATCAAGCAACAGGGCGCTCCCGCTCAACCGGCCTCATCGTCGAGCACGCCACTATCCTGGACGAGCGTGGCCCACCAAGCGGGGCCCGCCGTGGTAACCATCATCAACCAGCAGCCGGCGCAGCAGAGCGTTTTCGGCGGTGCCCAACCAGGCGCGAAAGATGAGGGAAGCGGCTTCATCATCAGCTCGAAAGGCTTCATCGTCACTAACGACCACGTGGTCGATCCCACCGGCACGCTTACCGTGGTCTTCGCGAACGGGAAGAAGGCCAGCGGGACTCTGACGGGCCACGATAAAAGCTCGGATCTGGCAGTTGTGAAGGTAAGCGGCACCATGCCCGGTGTCCTCGACTTCGGCAACAGCAATACTCTGCAGCCTGGCGAGCCGCTTCTCGCCATCGGTAGCGCGCTCGGACAGTTCCGGAACACCGTGACCTCCGGAGTGGTGAGTGGCTTGGGACGATCCCTCACTGAACCAGACGGTGTCACGCTCCAGGGGATGATCCAAACCGACGCAGCCATCAATCAGGGCAACAGCGGGGGACCACTGCTCAACGATCGCGGCCAGGTGGTCGGTGTGAACACGGCGGTGAATAGAGGCGCGACCGAGAACAGCCTCTTTGGGGCCTCGACGTCGGTCGTGGCCGAGGGCCTCGGCTTTGCCATCCCCAGCAGCTCTGTCCAGAACATTGCCCCGCAGCTCGAGCATCACAAGGCCACCGCTTTTCTGGGCGTCCGTTACCAGCCCGTAAACCAGCAGGCCTCCACCTTCTACAAGCTCCCCGTGGGCGAGTACATCGAGCAGGTCGAATC
>JBOGSL010000152.1:0-2971 GCA_050695395.1 Chloroflexota bacterium
CATCAAGAGCGTTCGCTATTACCTCACGCAGAGCGTGGGCGACAGCCCAGTGCTCCAGCACTCGCTCAATGTTCAGATCGAATCGCTTTGAGCTCTGGCCCTGGATTGACTCGTCTACAAGCACACCCTGCTCCTCAACTCGAGGCTTGCCCCCGGGCGTTGCCGCGCAACGACGCAGGCGAGGGAAGCGGTGCAGCGGTCTTCGACAATGCCTCCGCGCTGCGGGGCCCCGCTGAAGGATACTATGAGGCAGCGGTCGGGGGCCGCGGGAGGACGTGATGGAGCTAACGCCCGGAAAGATTAAGGGGCTGCAAGCGGTTTCGGATCAACGCGGCGTGATCGCGGCGGCGGCGATGGATCAGCGTGGGTCGCTGCGCAAGGCGTTGCAAGCCGATGGCGAGCGAGACGTGACGGCGACGGACATGGAAGAGTTCAAGACGGTGGTGACATCCGTTCTCACCAAGCACGCCAGCGCCATCCTGCTCGATCCCGAGTACGGCTTGCCGGCGTCGCAGGCGCGGGCTCCGGGCGCGGGTCTGTTGCTGGCCTACGAAGAATCGGGCTACGACAACACGCAGCCGGGGCGCCTGCCCGACCTGCTTCCCCACGAATCGGTGGAACGGCTGGTGGGCCAGGGCGCCGACGCGGTGAAGGTCTTGATCTACTACACGCCATTCGAGGACAGCGCCATCAACGACGTGAAGCATGCCTTCATCGAGCGGATCGGCGCCGAGTGCCGGGCGGTGGATGTGCCGTTTTTTCTGGAATTCGTCGGCTATGATGCCGACGGCGGCGATGAGAAGGGGCCGGCATATGCCAAACGCAAACCCGAGGTGGTGACCGAGAGCATGCGAGTGTTTAGCGAGGACCGATACGCCGTGGACATCCTGAAGGTTGAGATCCCGGTCAATATGAAGTTCGTGCAGGGGGCGCGGAGCTTTGCAGGCGGCCAGGCCGCCTACACGAAGCAAGAAGCGCTCGCCTACTTTCGTCAGGCGGCGGAGGCGGCGGGACGCCCCTTCATCTATCTCAGCGCGGGGGTAAGCAACCCCGAGTACACCGAGTCACTCGAGATGGCTGCCGAGTCGGGGGTGCGGTGGGCCGGAGTGCTGGCCGGCCGCGCGACGTGGAAAGACGGCATCCCGGTTTTCGCGAAGAAGGGCGTGGACGCATTTCGGCAGTGGCTGGAGACGCAGGGGGTGAAGAACATCGACGCCATCAACGCGTGCCTGACCGCCGCTTCGCCGTGGTTCAGCTTTTACAACGCCCGTTCGGCCGAAGCACTGCTGCCCGGCCGCCGGTCTGAGGCATGATCGAAGCTCGTTCGGCGATCGGACTTGCGATTATGATCGTCGTGGCGGCGGGCATAGGAGTGCTGGCGGCGGGACGTCAATCGCACACCATCGCGGCGCCGCGTCCGACACCAACGGTAGCGCCGCTGCCGGTGCCGGGGCGCGGCGAAGTCATCATCTCGAGCACCCACGGAGGCGTGGCGCAGGCTCAGTTCATCCCCGGCACGATCACGGTGCGGGTGGGACAGAAGATCACCTGGCTGAACCAGACGGGCGACGACCACACCGTGACGGCGAATGACGGCTCGTTCAACAGCGGGATCATCAAGGCGGGTTCGAGCTTCAGCTGGACGCCCAGGCACGCCGGCACGTACCCATACAGCTGCTACCTACACGGCGAAAGTGGAACCGTCGTGGTGACGGGCTAGGATTCGGCCGCCGGCTCCTCAAATCCCACGCTGAACAGCCGGTCGAGATCGTGGCGCGAGTAGCACTGGAAGGCCATCAGCGTGGTGGTGTTCTCGATGCCGGGAAGGCCGACGATCCTGGCGGGCACCAGCTCCGCCATCTGATCGTACTCCTTCACTCGCAGCATGGCCACCAGATCGTACGGTCCGGCCACCGAATAGACCTCGCTGACCTCGGGTATCTCCAGTAGCTCCTGAGCCAGCTCGGGCGTTTTCCCCTGGTTCGATCGGATGAGCAGAATAGCCGTTACCACGACAAGCACCTCCAGGACTGCCCTATTATCCAGCCACGGCCGCGAGACGCCTCGGCTCTCTACTTGGACTGGTCGCCCAAGAGCTGCTGGATGCGCTCATCCATATCGATCACAAACTCCCGTAGGGCCCGATCGTCGATCCTTCCCGCCGCCGTTTCTCCTCGGTACCGAGCAGTCGACTGCTCGATCACCTGGCGCGATCTGCCGTGCAGACGTGAGACCGCACATTCCGCCGCCTCTATCCTGTGTATCGCCAGGGATGAAGCTGGTCCTGAGCCAGGAAGGTGATTTCGATGGGGCTGGAAGCCGTCGACAAGCCGAGAAGCAGCTCCGCCGCGCGACGGCGCTGTGCGGGCTGCAGGGCGGCAGACGTGACCACCAGCAGATCGATATCGCTCAGAGCCGGATTGAAGCAGCCCATGGACAGCGAGCCGTGCAGATAGATGCCGACCAGCGTGCCGGCCAGGAGCTCGCGGAAGGAATCGACCAGGCGCGAAATCTGTGAGAGAATCTCCGGCGGGCAGGCAGCAAACGGATGCTGAGACGGGCCTTTCAGGTGTTGCCTCCAACACTGATAGTTTGTATACTCTGGATGCGACGCGGGGTAGAGCAGTGGCAGCTCGTCGGGCTCATAACCCGGAGGTCGTTGGTTCGAATCCAACCCCCGCTACCAGCACCAAGGCCTGCTTCGGCAGGCCTTTTTACCAGGGCGGCGTAGCTCAGTGGTAGAGCAGGGGACTCATAAGCCCTTTGTCGCAGGTTCGAATCCCGCCGCCGCCACCAGAAAATCGGCTTGTTTAAGCCAACGTTGGAAGAGCCTCGGACGTCTGGCTGGGGCTCTTCCTCGCTTTGACAACCATTTTGACAACCATTCGTCCTCTTCGCCTCAGATCGAGAGAGGCGTCCTTGCCGTGCTCCAGGAGGCAAAGCGTCAGGCTGCGAGCACTGAGCCGGATCT
>JBOGSL010000153.1:0-11313 GCA_050695395.1 Chloroflexota bacterium
ACCCGGTGGAGGCCCGGGTGACCGCCTCGCCTCTGCAATTGGCTCTGATCGACGCCGACGACGTGGTCCGGCACATAATGGGTGTAGGAGGGACCGTGAGCCAGGATTTCGCCAGGGTGGATCGGGAACGCCTCGCGGAGGTGATGCGCGCGCATGGGCTCGATGCGCTGATCTGCCGGCTACCGCAGAACGTCGTGCTTCTTTCGGGCTACTTTCCTGTGCTGGGCGGCTCGTTTTGTGTTGTCGCCTCGGCCAAGGACGGGCCGCGTATGGGTCTTGCAGTCCCGGCCGACGAAGCGGATCTCGTCCGCAGCGGCGCCGTGGCAACGGTAGAGACTTTCCAGGAGGAAACCCTCGATTTCATTGGGACGACTCTCGAAGTGGCGGGTACACCGCTGGCCAAAATTGCCAAAGACCTTGGGATATCTGGGACCGTCGGATACGAGGGTTGGCCCGCGCCGGCGGTTTCCGCCTACACGCAGGTGGGTGTGCCGGGCCCAGAAACGCTGGCACTGTATCGCCGGACAGTTCCCGGCGCGCAGTTCCGGGACGCGTCAGACGCGCTGCTCGAGCTTGCGTCCATCAAGAATGAGAGGCAGATCCAACTCATCGAGGTCGCGATCGAGACATCGCGACACGGGTTCATCGCGGCTCGCCAGAAGATCACCCCCGGTCACACCGAAGCTGACGTGGCCGCGGCCTTTTTGGCCGCCGTCTATCCTGCGGGCTTTGGCAACTCGCTTACCGACCGGCTTATTCCGCACGTTCATGTGATGTCCGGCCCGCGCGCCGCGCTCGCCTTTCAGGCTTACAATCTCACCTCCAATCGTGTCATGGAGCGAGGGGACACGGTTCTGGTGCAGATGGAGCTTTCGATCAACGGCTACTGGGCGGAGCTTTCCCGCACCTTCTTCGCGGGCGAAGTCAGCGACTTCTGGACGGGCGCACACAAGGCCTGTGTCGAGGCGCAGGACCAGGCGATAGAAGTGGAACGAGATGGGGCCCGAGGCGCCGATGTGGACATGGCTGCTCGGCAGGTTATGAAGGCGGCAGGTCTGGGAAAGGAATTCAAGCACGGTCTGGGCCACGGCGTGGGACTTCAAGCCATCAACCACTCCGCCGCGCCGATCCTCCATCCGGCCTCAAACGACTCGCTTCGGTCGGGCATGGTCCACAACATGGAACCGGCGGTATATGTGGACGGGAGCGGCGGTGTCAGGCTCAATGACGATGTGCTGGTCGGTGACAATATGGCGAGGATGCTCTCGGATAGTATCCCGCGCGATCTTGGGTGGCTGGTAACGGGACGCTGACGTATGGCAGTTGCCCGTCGTCCCTATGTGACGGTCCACTACGCACAGACGCTTGACGGCCGGATCGCCACAAACTCCGGACGGGCCCGCTGGATCAGTTGCGCGGAATCACTGTCCTACTCACATCAGCTTCGCGCCTTGAACGACGCTGTCATGGTTGGCATAGGAACAATTCTGGCGGACGATCCGCTTCTCACGGTTCGGCTCAGCGAAGGACCGTCGCCGTTGCGAATCGTGCTGGATAGCGCGCTACGCCTGCCGTTGGACGCACGCGTGGTTACCGAACGACCGGATCAAACCATCGTGGCGACCTGTGAGGGAGTGCGCCCGGAGCGTGTCGCGTCGATGCGGCAAGCCGGCGTCGAAGTGCTCGCAGTCGGGGCCAACCACCAGCGGGTGGCGCTCGACGAACTCCTACCGGAGCTCGGCCGGAAGGGCATCCACACCCTGTTGGTGGAGGGTGGAGCGGGAGTTATCACTGCAATGCTGCGGGCGGGAGTGGTTGACCGAATGGTGGTGTGCGTGGCTCCGAAGATCTTGGGCTCGGGCCTCGATGCCGTGGGCGATCTCCAGATCAACGACCTGGCCGACGCAGTCACCTTCAAACACATGGATCTCAACTTGATGGGCAGCGATATCGTTCTGGACGGTGAGATTGCCCGCGATTGAGGCTCGATCGGTGTGGTTCCCGTCGCCCGGCGAGGTTGATATTCGCTCCGAGATGCTTCCGCCGATCAGCCCCCACGACGTGCACATCACGGCCATATCATCTGCGCTGAGCCACGGCACCGAAATGCTGGTATATCGCGGCCAGGTCCCGGCAGGACTCGAGCTGGATTTGCCGACGCTCGCCGGGTCCTTTCAATTTCCCGTCAAATACGGCTACGCGTCGGTCGGTCGAGTGATAGATGTCGGTGACCGCGTGGAGAATCTCAGGCCAGGCGACCTGGTCTTTACGCACCATCCCCATCAAACCGAGTACGTGGTGCCGGCCAATGTGCCCGTCCGCCTTCGCCCGGCCTGTATGCCGGAGGACGCGGTGTTTCTGGCGAATCTGGAAACTGCCATCAACATCGTGCTGGATGCGGCCCCCCGACTGGGGGAGCGAGTCGTGGTGTTCGGCCAAGGCGTGGTGGGCCTCTTGGTAAGCCAACTCCTGCGGCGGGTAGGGGTGGGCCTGCTGATAGCAGTCGACCCATTTGCTCGACGCCGTGAGCTCGCGGTTGTTAGCGGTGCCGATCTGGCCTTGGCTCCGGGGGCTGCAGTGGCGGACGCGGCTCGTCAGCAAACCAGCGGGGCGGGGGTCGATCTAGCAATCGAGGTAAGCGGAAATCCGGCGGCGTTGGCCGATGCCATGTCGTGCCTGGCCATCCAGGGCACCGTCGTCGTGGCGTCCTGGTACGGCACCAAACAGGCTCCGCTTCCTCTGGGCTCCGCGTTTCACCGCCGCAGACTGCGTTTAGTCAGCTCGCAGGTCGGCTCGCTGGACCCGCACCTCACGCCGCGCTGGGATCGCGATCGCCGCATGGCTCTCGCTATCGATTTGCTGGACAAGCTGCGATTGCGCGATCTCATCACCCACCGCGTGCCCTTCGCGAGGGCCGCCGACGCGTACCGGCTGGTCGACCGGGAGCCGGAGGAGACGGGGCAAGTAATCTTGACGTACGAGAAGGCCGATGTTTGAGGTCGGCGTGGTTGGACAGTTCGAAGCCGCGCATCATCTCGAAGGCGAATTCGGCCCGGCCTCGCGCCTCCACGGCCACACATATAAGGTTGAACTACGAGCGCAGGGTGAGGATCTTGCTCCGGACGGCACGCTGCTCGATATCACTGTGCTGCGAAGCGCGCTGGACGAGGTATTGTCGCGCTGGCACTTCCAAAACCTCGACGGGCTAGAGGACTTTGCCGGAGCAAATAGCACCGCGGAAACCGTTGCTCGCCAGCTTTTCGACGCCGTGGCGCCGGCTCTAGCCGGACAAAATGCTCGGTCGCTCTCGGTTCGAGTATGGGAATCACCACACGCCTTCGCCGGCTACACAGGTCCCGTGTGAGCAATATTGCGCTCGTTACCGTCGGCAACCCGAATGCTCTGACCGGCGGCAATCTCTATAACCAGAGACTGCGGGCGGCGCTGGCGGAGAGCGGCGTCAATGCGTCCATCGTCGTCCTGGAGAAAAGACAGCCGTCCCCGGCCTTGTCGAGCACGGTCCTGATCGACAGCCTGGCGCTGGAAGAAGCCGTACCGGTTCTTGAGGAAGGACAAGCACAGTGCATCCTGGTGATGCACATGCTGCCGAGCGAGCTAGCCGAGAGCGAAGCAGCCCGCACCCGGGCCGAGGGGTTTGAGCGTCGATGGATTCTGTCTGCGGCCTGGGTCATCGCTGCCTGCGACCTTCTTGGCGAGAAGGTCGTTGGACTGGGCGCAGATCCACGGCGCCTGACCATCGCGACGCCGGGGTCCGACGGGGTGCCGAGATTGCCGCACGTCGAGTCAGAAATCCCGCGGTTCTTGTGCGTGGCGAGCTGGGTGCCGGCAAAGGGAATATCCGACGCTGTGGAGGCAGTTCTGGCCACCGACAACGCCGAGCTTGACCTGGTCGGTGAGCAGCCCGACCAGGCCTACGCGAAGGTCGTGAAGCGATCCGTAGGTTCTTCCCGCCGCGTCCGCGCCCACGGTCCGTTGCAAGGCCGCGAGCTGGCGGAGCTTTTCGCCGCTGCGGACGCGTTTCTCCTTGCCTCGCACTCGGAGGCCTACGGCACGGTCTTCGCCGAGGCGCTGTTCGTGGGGCTGCCGATCGTGGCGTACGACATACCGGCGGTGCGCGTATTGGCCGGTCCCGACGGCGCCCTTCTGTCCGGGGTCGCCGACAAAAAGGGCCTTGCGATAGCGGTGCGACGGGTGGCCGATGACCGGATTTTGCGCGATTCAATGGCGCTCGCGGCGCGAGAGCGAGGCGGCCGGCTTCCGACCTGGAAAGAGAGCATGAACGTGGCCGTCGCGTCAATCGTGAGTGTGATGGAACATCAGAGCCAATGGATCAAGTCAGGGCGGATCTGAACGGACGCGTCTTGCTAGGTCGCGGAGCCACGCGTCCGTTTGGGACGGGTGATGAAGCCGAACGACTTCGAGGTGGGAGTAGTCGGGGCGCCGAACGAGCTCCGGATACTGTCGGCGGTGGCGACGATAGCTCCTGAAGAGCCACACGATGATTGAGTCGGTACCGAGAGCGTCAGAGAGCGTCTCTCTATTGCCGGCCCAGAGTTCCTCGCCGGTTATCACTCGGCTGACCGTGCGACGCACAAGCTGAACGAGCGTTCGCAAGAACGAGTAATCGAGCCACACAAGGACGTTAGCTCGTCTCCACACAAGGTCGCGGACAACTCCGTAATTTCCGTCCACCACCCATTCGTGATTGTCTGTGGCTTTGTCGACCAGTTCATGAAACTCGTCATCGGCAGCTTCGGTCCAGCCCGGCTTCCAGTGCAGCGCATCAAGCTCGACATGTCGAATGGCTAAGATCACGGCGATCTGGCCGGCGACCGTCGATTTGCCGGACCCGCTAGACCCGACAACCGCGATTCTTGAAGGCGCGGGCATGCCTACAGGATGGGCAGGTAGCGATCCAGCTCCCAGGGCGACACCTGAACGCGGTACTCGTCCCATTCGGCTCGCTTGGCTTCGACGAAGCGCTCGTAGACATGCTGCCCCAGTGCCTCCTGGATAACGGTGTCCCTTTCCAGATCTTCGATCGCCTCGCTGAGGGAACCGGGGAGTGTGGAGATGCCGCTTTCCCGCCGACGCTCCTCATCGAAGTGGTAAAGGTTCTCCTCGACGGCCGGCGGCAACGGAATGTTGCGGCGAATGCCATCCAACCCGGCGGCGAGCATCACCGCGAACGCAAGGTACGGATTAGCACTGGGATCGGCGAAGCGCAGCTCTATGCGGGCCGATTTAGGCTTGGCGGCCGTGATCTGCGGGACTCGAATCAGGGCCGATCGATTCACCCGAGCCCAGCTTATGTACACTGGCGCCTCGAAACCGGGAACGAGCCGCTTGTACGAGTTGACAGTCGATGCCAGTACCGCGGCCATGCCGCGAGAGTGAGCCAGCTGACCGGCGATAAACTGCTTGGCGATGTCGGATAGCCCGTACTCGGCGGTGGGATTGACGAACGCGTTCCGATCGCTGCCATCCTCGAAAAGACTCTGATGGACGTGCATGCCGGAGCCGTTGACGCCGAACATTGGCTTGGGCATGAATGTCGCGTGCAAACCGTGTTGCTGGGCGATGGCCTTGAGCGTGTACTTAAAGGTCACGGCATTGTCGGCGGTGGTCAGCGCTGGACCGTACCGAAAATCGATCTCGTGCTGGCCGATGGCCACCTCGTGGTGCGAGGCTTCAACCTGAATGCCCAAAGCCAGAAGCGCATTGACCATCTCGTTCCGAACCGAGATGCCGAGGTCTGTTGAGAAATCGAAGTAGCTGCCGCGATCGTGCGGCAAGGGCCCTTCGCCGCCGTTCCGCTGCGGTGATAGGAGGAAGAACTCGAGCTCGGGGCCGGTGTAATAGTCGAAGCCGAGCGACTTCGCATCACAGAGGACGCGCTTCAAAACTTCCCGTGGGTCACCGGGAAAAGGCTCGTCGTTCGGCGTGCGAACGTCGCAGATGAGACGAGCCGTCGCGTTCTGCCCGGACTCCCAGGGGATGATCTGAAAGGTGTCTACGTCCGGCTGGAGGTACATGTCGGACTCGGCGATGCGCGCAAAGCCCTCGATCGACGAGCCATCGAACCAGGTGCCGTGTTCCAGAGAATCGGCGAGTTGGTGCACCGGGATGGTGACACCCTTGACCACGCCATTGATATCGGTGAATTGGAGATTGACAAAGCGGATGTTCTCCGCCTCGACCTGGTTCAAAATTTCTAGCCGGCTCGGCATGGTACGACTCTCCACCGGAACAATAGACTCAGTCTATACGATGTGCCGGGTCAAATCGGCCCAATCCTTGAGGCAGTGTATAAAGAACTCGACTGGAGGTGGAGCGCGTGAAGATCCCCATCGCGGTAACGGTAAACGGGCAGAAACACGAGGCGGAAGTCGAACCGCGCGAGCTTCTCGTCTATTTTCTTCGTGACCATCTCGGACTTACGGGCACGCATGTCGGTTGCGACACTACCAGCTGCGGAGCCTGCACTATCCACCTGGATGGTCAGGCCGTAAAGTCGTGCACCGTACTGGCCGTGCAGGCGGATGGGCGCGACATCACCACCATCGAGGGCATCGCCCACGATGGCCACTTGCATCCCATGCAGGAAGCGTTCTGGAACGAGCATGGCCTTCAGTGCGGCTACTGCACGCCCGGAATGATCATGACCAGCCTCTCGCTGGTAGAACGCAATCCCGATCCCAGCGAGGACCAAATCCGCGAGGGGCTCGAAGGCAACCTCTGCCGGTGTACCGGCTACCAGAATATCGTCAAAGCCGTGCACGTTGCGGCTGAGCACATGCGAGGCGGGGCGCCCGCTGCGGGAGAGCAAGCTTGATTCCGGCAGCGTTTGATTATGCGGCTCCCTCTTCTCTGGACGAAGCAATAGGTATCTTGCACGAGCATCCGGACGAGGCCAAGTTGATGGCAGGAGGGCACAGCTTACTGCCGCTGATGAAGCTGCGGCTCGCTGCCCCTGAGCTCATCGTCGACCTCAGGCGGATTCCCAACCTGTCGTACATTCGGGACCACGGTGACCATGTCGCGATCGGTCCCATGACCATCCACTACAAACTCAACACCTCGGAATTGTTGAAGAAGCGGCTCCCGCTCCTAGCGCAAGCCGCCGGCATGGTTGGCGACATGCAGGTTCGCAATCGCGGAACCATCGGCGGCAGCCTCGCCCACGGTGATCCTGCCTCGGACCTCCCGACCGTCGCCACTGCTCTCGGCGCGACGGTCGTGGCCCAGGGACCGAACGGCCAGCGCAGCATCGATAGTAACGATTTCTTTCAAGATATCTGGACGACATCGCTGCGCGAGGACGAGATCATTACCGAGATTCGGATCCCGTATGGCCGCGGCGAGCCGGCCCAGGACTACCAGAAGTTTCGGATGCGGGCCGCGGACTGGGCGATGGTGGGCGTGGCGGTCGACGTACGGCGTTCGAACGGGTCGATCGAGCAGGCATCAGTTGTCATGACCAACGTGGGCCCCACGCCGATGCGGGCACGCGGCGTTGAAGAGGCGCTCCGGGGGCAGCCGGCCGACAAGGACACGATTGCGCAAGCAGCGGAAAGGGCGGCAGACGGTCTCACCCCGACGGCTGAGCTGCGTGCCTCACCGGAGTACAAGAAGCACCTGGCGAACGTTATGACACGCCGAGCCCTGGCCGCCGCGCTCGGACTGTAGAGAAGGCACCGGGCGACGGAGCAGCGGCTGATCGGTAATGCCATGGAAGACGATCAGCTTGAGCGCCTCCACGGTGAGATTTTGGGCTGCCGACTCTGCTCGCATGCGGGCTTTATCGACCGTGCCGCGCCCGTGATCGCGCGCGCTCCGGGAGCCCGCCTGATGCTCATCGGGCAGGCGCCGGGCATCGTCGAACTGGAAGCGCGGAGGCCGTTTTATGGCCGCGCCGGCCGCGAGCTCTTCCGATGGATGGCATCCATCGGCATCGCGGAAGACGAGTTCCGCAATCACGTCTATATGACCTCGATCACCAAGTGCTTCCCGGGCAAGGCCAAGGACGGAGCAGGCGATCGCCGTCCGTCCGGCAAGGAGATGGCCCTCTGCCTGCCATTTCTGGAGAGACAGCTGGGCCTGGTTCGACCCGAGGTCATCCTGCCGGTGGGCGCACTGGCCATCGAGCGATACTTCCCTCGCCAGAAGCTGGCCGACCTGATCGGCGAGCGCTTCTATCAGGAGGGCAGCACCGTGATCCCCCTCCCCCATCCTTCGGGCGCCTCCCGGTGGCTCAATCAGCCCGAAAATAGGTCGAAGCTCAAGGTGGCGTTGAGGCTGGTGAAGGATGAATGGGAGCAACAGTCGGAGCGCAGAGCAATCGCCAAGGCGGCAACCGTTTAGAACGAACTGCCAGGCGGGTCTCTATCGATGGGCACCCACGTGCGGAGCCACCAAGACTCACATCTCAAGGTAGTTGTGAGAAGCGCAGAGGGCCCGGCTTGAGGCGGTTGTCTATGGCTTGTCCTCCACCATTCCCTCTGGTATGTTCAGATACAGCAGCCGGAGGAGTACATGACAGACGAGCAGATTGGTGCAAACAACATAGAGCCAAACCCGATCAGGAGACTCTGGCTGGCCGGGATTGGCGCGGCGGCGATCGCTTGTGATACTGCCGAGCAAACGTTCGATCAGTTCGTCAACCGGGGCGAGGAGGTCGAAACTGAGGGCCGGGAGCGAGCCTCGAGCGTTCGGGAGCGCAGCGCCGGCCGTCGGAACCGCATGGAAAACACTTTCCAGAGCGGCATCGACACCGTGCTCAACACGCTCAACCTCCCCAGCAAGAGCGACCTCGATGCCATCAACACCAAGCTGAACATCGTGAACCGCAAGCTCGATGATATTCAGCTCGAGCGCGTCGAAACTGGCGAGGCACCGCCAACGCCGGTGACGCCTCTGACGGAAGACGAGATTACTTAGACCTGAAGAGCCCCGGATGGATGAAGCCGGCCATCGTGCGTACCCCTATCGCGATGCGCGGGCCGGCGCGGCTAATCAAACTGTCGTCGAAGGGATAGATCTTCCCCTTCCGCACCGCGGATATCGTGCTCCAGCCCGGTCGCTGCTCCACACTCTTCACCGTCGATCCGTAGGCTGCGTCACCGAGCAGGATGATCTGCGGGTTGTCTGAAACGAGCATCTCGAGATTGATCTGGGGGTAGCAGGTCTTGCCGGAGCACAAGCCGGAACCCGCGGCGATATTGTGCGCTCCCGCCAGCTTGATGGCCTGGTCTACGAAGGTCCCCTTTCCCGCCGTATAGGGTTTGCTGGGATTGCTGGCGTCAATCTCGTAGAAAACTCGGGGGCGAGCCCGCGTTTTGCGAATGGCCCGCCGCACGACGTCCAATTGAGACCGCATGTTCGCAGTAACCACTTTTGCGTGCGCCACCTCGCCTGTCGCCCGACCGGCTAATGTTATGTCATGCAAAATGCCTCCGCACGTCGAGGGATCGAGGACGATGAGAGGCAAGCCGAGGCTCCGCATCTTGCCGTAGGTGGCGGCTTGTGAGGGATCGTTCAGGGTGAATATCAGATCCGGATGGAGCCCCTCGATCGTCTCCAGATTGAACTGCGTTCCGCCACTCCCGCCCTCGATGTGCGCAAGCTTCAAGGCGCGGACAGGATAGTCTCGTCCCCAGGGAGAGGGCCACTCGGACGGATACCGAAACGGGCGGTGGTAGTAGGCGTCGCCCTCGTCGGCCGCGCCTCCATCGCCCACAAGCCTCTTCTCTGCCCCCAGCGCAAACAGTGTCTCGGTATCGCGGGGATCGAGCGAAAGAATTCTCTTAGGACGCCGGGCGATGTGAACGTGGTGGCCCAGATCGTCGACCACCGTAAGTGGGAAATTGTGGTGTTGAGCGTGATGGCGACTCCGGTGAGCTAGGACGCTGGATGGACCGAACAGGAGGGCCGCCAGCACGAAGATGTTCGCTACGTGCTTCATCAAAAACCCCAATCGGAAGAACAAGCGGCGGGAAACAGCAACTTCCCGCTCGTCACGCGAACGCTAAGGAAAACCCCTATTCCTGCGAATAGGGGTTACGGTGAAGCTTGAGCCATGTCGACCCCCTTTGCCATCGAAGGTGTCCTGACAATGGCGGAGAGAGGTTTTCTGGCTCGGCAGACTGCTGCCATACAGTAGCGTGGACTGCGCCGACTTCACATCGGACTTGCCCTTGCTCTCCGCCTCTGCGGTTGTGCCCTAACCTAGCACAGGTCAGGCCGCACGTTCCGCCTCGGTTATGGTCCCGCCTCCGAGGACGCGGTCGCCCTGGTAAAAGACCGCGAGCTGGCCCGGAGCGATTCCCCACACGGGCCGCTCGAATGCGACATGGGCATCATCATGGCTCAACGAGACGGTGGCGGGCTGATCGGGGCTGTGGTAGCGGATCTTCACGCCGGCGCTGAACGTCTCGTGAGGCCGGCGGCCCACGAACGACAGCCGGGTGCACCGGAGCGCGTTGCCCGTCCCATCTGATCGCTCTCCGATCACCACGCGATTCTCCACCGGCTGCAGCTCGATGACGTATCGCGGAGTCGGCGCGGCAAGTCCCAGACCCTTCCGTTGTCCTACCGTGAAGCCGTGGATGCCCACGTGACTGCCCACAACCCTGCCGTTCGTATCCACAATCTCTCCGGGACGATCTTCGATGCCCGCATGATGCTTCAAGAAATTCTTGTAGTTGTTTCCCGCCACGAAACAAATCTCCTGGCTGTCCGGCTTTTCGGCCACGGTGAGATTGAAGTATCGTGCCAGGGCCCGCGTCTCCGACTTCGTTAAACCGCCAAGCGGCAACAACATGCGGCGCAAGTGGCGCTGCTGCAAGGTGTGCAGCATGTACGACTGGTCCTTGGCTGGGTCGATTCCCTTGAGTAGCTCGAACTCGCCTTGCCCCTCGTCCCGGTTGACCCGAGCATAGTGCCCGGTCGCGACGTAGTCGATGCCGAGCTCGTCGGCCCGGCGAATTAATCCGTCGAAGCGCACAAACTGATTGCATCGGACGCACGGGTTGGGCGTGCGGCCCTCCCGATACTCACGCGCAAAGTCGTCGACCACCGCGTCGCTGAATTCTTCTCGGAAGTTAGGAACGTAGTAGGGGATGCCCAGCTGCGACGCAACGCGACGAGCGTCATCGACCGCGTCGATAGTGCAGCAGCCCTGCATGGCCGAGGCTTCCTCGCCGTCTGCGGAAGAGGAGCGATGCCAGATCTGCATGGTGATGCCGATCACCTCGTAGCCTTGCTCGCGTAGCAAGGCGGCGGTAACGGAGC
>JBOGSL010000154.1:0-2145 GCA_050695395.1 Chloroflexota bacterium
GCACAGGGCATCTAGCGCGATGACGCGCTCGATCACCTTTTGTGCAAGGAACACCGCGTCCTGCAAGGTCGTGGAATTGAAGATCTCGTTCATGATGATGATGCTCCGCGACGTCGCCCGGTCGAGAATGTCGTGGATGCGCAACAAGTCGTCTTCCAGCTTACCGTGCAAGGCGGTACTGTCTTCCTGACGCTCGAAGTGGGTAAACATCGAATCGAACAGAAACAGTTGGGCGCCTGTCCCCGGGACCTGGCAGCCGATACTGGCGAGGTGGTGCACCTGGCCGAAGGTGCGGGCAAAGGTCGTCTTGCCGCCTTGATTGGGGCCCGATACGAGGATGATTCGTTCCTTGCCGCGCAATTCGAGGTCGTTGGTGATGGTCGGCTGTCCCTGGGCCAGGAGCTTGGTTGCCAGGGCGAGATCAAATTCGGCGTCGTCGCGGACGTTCTTGTCGATGGCCGAGACCCTCGGATAGCAGAATGCCAGTCCGGCCACTTTAAGGGGGGTCAGATATTCAAGATACGCAACATAGAACTGAACCTCGCGATCAAACGCCACCAGCACCCGGTCGGCGCAGTTTGCATACCGCGCACAAAATGCATCAAGCCGTGAGAACACCTCGGGATGGAGCCGGGTCACAAACTCCAGCACTTTCGCTTCGATATGATCCATCTCGACGGTGGGCCGAAAGTTGACACGATAGTCCTTCACCGCACCCTGCTGAAATTTACGGAAGGTCTCCGCGACCTTCAGACTATAGTCCTGTTCAGACTCATATTTCCGAACCGTGAAGCTGCCATCTTTGATGATCATCGAATACTGAATCGCATCAAGGCCGCCCGTCAGGTCGTTCACTGCCGCCACGAGCGAGGTGAAGCGGTCGGAGCCCGCATACGCTTCGAGGTAGTCGTGAAATGCGAGCAGCCCGTGCGAGGTGAGCGGTAGTCCAGATAGCCGATCGCGCAGCCCCCGGACCGTGGCACAATAGGTTTCGGCGGCATGGAGGAGCCATCGTTCCTTCTGATACTGGTAATAGAGCTTATTCGCCCGCGCGATCTGCTCACGCATCCGGCGCATTTCGCCCGCGAAGCACTTGACGCACTCGATGGCGGCGCCGTTTTCGAGGTCGCGCATGACCTCATGACGGTACTCGATGGCTTCCGGCGTCGTGAGGCGATCATAGAAGAACGGCTTCAGTGCATACTCATCTCTGCCGTTCGTCACCGCTTCGATGATCTGGTCGAGATTGATGTCGTGGAAATAATCGGGCGCCTCGGTGGGGGCCTGTTGGGCTCGGCATTCGCCTTCCAAATACAGTATGCTTTGAAATGGCGCCCGCAACAAACCAGCGTCGGGCGGCGGACCGGCTTTGCCGGGAAGCAGCTCCAAAGCGTGGGACTCCGGGCCGCCCGAATTGCCGTCTACCGCCCCGGATAACCCACCTCGAACCATCTCACGCCCCTCCCGTCATCCCATACGGATGCTGGAGGAGTCATCAGCCCTGTGGGCGGTTAGGGGCGGACTCCTTCGCCGCTCTCTCGCTCCATATTGGCACCGGCCTGCGATTTGTCAAAAGGGGCTCGTCGGCGTGGCGCTCTCGAGCCAAACCGTTTCCCCTGGGCCGCGCGACGGAGGCTCAAGGTACGACGCCCGATTTCCCCCTGCGGCACGAGTGGATTGAGGTGCCTTCTATCACCCGGTGACGGGGAGTCTGCCATATACGGCGATATGCGCTGCCAGATAACCGGCATCGTGCCAAACGCCCCAGATGAAGGAGGAGGCCCGTCGCGACAGCCAGGGAAGTCCCAGGAAATGCAGCCCTGGCACCACTGAGACGCCACGCCGATGCCGAGGATGGCCGTTCTCATCGAAGGCGGCAATCCTAATCCAATCGAAATCGAACGCGTAGCCGGTCGCCCAGACGATGGCGTTAACGCCGGCGTCCGCCAGCCTCAAGGCGAGGATGGGATTGGCAACGCATGGCGGATCGGGTTCAATATTGCGAGCCCCGGGCTGCGCGGCCAGCGCGAGGCGCTCCTGGGCGATGTGCGCGTCGGCGGCGTCCAGCATCGAGAGGTAGTTCGCATCGCCGCGGGCGATGTTCTGCTGCACATCAGGTGCGAAGTGCATCACACCGTCCGCGAA